>NZ_JAFREK010000033.1:0-34892 GCF_017377535.1 Faecalibacterium sp. Marseille-Q4137 | reverse complement strand
GGCTTGTTCTATGTGATAAGCTATTTTGTAAAAATCAAATACGTAGATTATATGGCAGAATCATTTGGTGACACTGAAAGCTAATGTTGCGCCATCAACGACACTATACATATCGCCGTTAGCCGCAGTAGCAATTCCAGTAAACTCAACCTCCCATTTTCCTTTAGAGAGTCCATATTTTACATCTTCCGTACCGATTGTGCCGTATGCAGAAATGGCATGATCAAAGGTTCCAAAGGGTGTACCAAGTTTATTGAAATGCAGGTTACCTTCAAAGGAAACAATTACTGCACCCGGAACGGTAATCGTCCATTGGATATACCTTTCAGACAGATAATCAAGTGTACATGAACCAGCATCGCCCCAGAAGGTTTCGCGAGAAATTGGGACAAGTTTGAATGTTGCAGAGTTTACAGTTGTTCCTTTATCAATTTCGATACTAGATTTTTTGGAAGAAAGTGCTACAACGCCTGGTTCAACTGCAACAGCAGCAGGCATCAAAACTGTGTTGAAAACAACCAACGCAGCACTCGTTCCAGCCATTTTAAGGAATTCATTTCGGGTCATCTTTTTCATGTCGATTTGCTCCTTATATTTTATTGACTGTTACAAGTCACCCAGCTACAATTTGGATTCTTTTTCGCTTAATTCTGCACTGGAATCACCTCTTACAAAATTTTAGTATATTGGCATCATCGTGATCAAAAGCAATATCACTAACAGCCACCTCATCACACTATAAAGCCGCAAATTTTCAACTCAGGTGTATGCTCATCGGCAAATAAATGTGAACCATACGAATGCCGCTGTTAAACAACCTGCCAAAACCACTAAAATACAACTTGCCAACTTTGGCTCAATAGCAACTTTTTGATTTTCGCACAGCGCAAATTTCTGAAGTTCCTGAAATGTTGTTTGATTGACATTGCCGTGTATTGCTTTCCATGCAACGAAATGATTTGTAATCAGAAGATAATCTGAAACGATTCCTACAAAAACAATGGCAAAAAATGCTGCGGAAAAGAACCACATTCCATCGCATTGATTCACCGTCAGGATATCCTGAAGGCTTGCTGGCTTCAATGCCCATAAAGCCACAACATATAGCAATACTTCGCAGAAATCTCTTTGGAGTGGCCCTTTTTGCTTAAAGAATCCCATTACATGTTCTCCCTGTTCTTTGAAGTCACTATCAGCCACCAATGGCCTGATAATAATCCGTTTTAGACCGAATCAAAGAGCCATTTGACTTATATTCCTTGACAGTTTGATGATAGCAATGTGTATAGTAGCTATTGTCATAGGAAAATAGGACTTCATACGTAATAGAAGATATTGTCACTTTATAGCAGTCCGAGGACATACTCTGAAGCATCTGATCGAAAATAAACGATGCTGTAGAAGAAATAACTGCTGCTGGTGTGCTTCCCCATGCAGTTGCTAAAATACTGGCTACATCAGATGCTTTTTTGCATTTACGCAAATCACTAGCATAAACCGTATCGGTTGCACTTGTGCCAACATAGCGGTGCTTGAACTGCGACCCTGTCACCTCGCTTCCAGTGAGTGCAGGAATTTGTGCCAGCTGTCCGTTTTTGTAATTTTGCTGATCTTGATAAATTTCATAGAACAAGCTATAGTCACTTCTTGCAGTTGATGTTGTTGATTCACCAGATGCACCTACAACAACAATGTCCATCACATCATTAGGATGCACCGTACGCGTAATTCGTGTGATACCTCCATCACGAATTGTAAGCTGTTCAACAACATCTTTTCCATTCATCGAGTACGAAACAGAATAATTTGATCCTGTCAAAAGAGATTCGCTATTGCCATGATTTGTTGAATCTGCAAAGGCAATGGGCATAATGGAAGCAACACAAAGCAGCACCGCTAACACGCAGGAAATATAACGCAAATATGTTTTTGTTTTCATTTTGTTTTTTCCTTTCATGCATTCCTATAGAACAACGGACTCTCATCTGTGCATCGGAAACACCTCCGAAGTACATTGATTATCGATGCTCTCACTTTTTCAAGAGATATTTTCCAAATGCAAGGACGCCTAGAATATAGAAAAGCTGACGAACAATCAACATAATGAATGAAAGCAGCTCCAACATAATCGAACAGTTCCTTTTAGAAAATTATCAAGAAATATATCCCGTAAGAGTATCGCTATCTTACCTTTCATATGAATTTCAGTCATGCTCAAGCGATTCCGGGACATCCGGCTGATATGCCGTAAAGCCACAGGTGCTGTTCACGCTCAAGACTGCGAGAGCCATTGCCATAATGCAAGTGACCTTGCTCAAGAGCAACATAATCTTTTTCATTTCTGTTACCTCCGTTTGATATTTTTTAGAGCATTCATCTTCTGAAAACACATGAACGCCCTCGTACCTTAGGATATCTTCGCTTGTTTCTGAAAAAACGGAATGATTGCAAAAATCACTAAAACCCATTTTGAAATGTAGTATACCGTTATACTGCGGGTGTCCGGAAGCACATTGAAAATGGCAAACAGGAAATCTATTGACGAAAGAACAGATGCGACCATCTTATAGCTTAACCGCTTCTTTTTGCCTAAAGGCTTATTCGTTGCTTCTATCGGAGAGAAAAAGATAGCGATGCCCATAAGAGCTGCTGTTGTCAGGATACGAAAAAGGTGATTGGCTGCAATTACTTTACTCAGCAAAATGCAGATAAGTGCCAGTCCGGTAAATGCCAGATAGCATCTGGTGTGCGACGTTGCATGATATCCACCAATGTAGATTCTCTGCGGGATAAACCCAATCAAAAATGAAAGTGAGTATCGAACATCACCACACACGGCAGAGACGAGGATGACAAGCAAAACACTTACAACAGACGATATGAGCAACTCGTACCCATAGACATACGCATCCGCTTTTGATTCGTCTACCACTTTTTGTTCGCAGAAAAGACGGACTAATTTCTGAGACAGCGTGCGTTCCCACATTGCAGTTGCGCCACCTTATCTTCTGATTTTTGCTTCACTGTATCATAAATTTCAACAAAATCAAGAGGTTTGGCAAAACTGGTCGTTCTGGTGACAAAAGTGGTAAGTCAGGCTACTTGTAAGGAGCCTTTGCACAGTCTATAATAGTATCAGAACATTATTTTGTGGAGGTTGTCGAAATGCTGAAGTACCACGTTGCAGTCTGCGATGATGAGAAGTCAGACCTTGATGGTATTGTTCAAAGCGTCCAGCGATACGATGTGCAAGGTTGCTTTGACATTGAAACTTACATGGACGGAAACGAACTTCTGAGCGAATTGCAAATGCAGAAGAAATCCTTCGATTTGCTGCTGCTCGACATTGAGATGCCATCCAACGGTTTTCAGTTGGCACAATCTCTGATTCAAATGGAGAAGCATCCCTTGGTGGTATTTGTCACGAAGCGGCACGAGTATGCTGTGCAGGGATATGGCATTGCATTCCGCTACCTTGTCAAACCTTTGGATCAGACGCTGTTCGCTGCGGCGATGGACGCTGTCCTTCAGGAACTGAACTCCAAACATTTCACAATCGAATACGATGGTGTCACCATGTCCTTGGAAACATCAGATATTTACTTTCTGGAAAGCCACGGACATAAAGTTCTGATCCACTGCAAGGAGCAAGACCTTACATTGAGAATGAGCATTCCTGAAGCCTTGGAGCAGCTTCCCAAACGATGCTTCGTGTCGCCACACAAAAGTTATCTTGTCAATATGGAACACATTGTTTACGCTACTGGAACCGCTGTTTTTCTTTCCAGCGGACATCAGCTACCGATCAGCAGGAGGAAGCGTCAGGAGTTCAATCAGAACTTTAACGCTTATTTGGGAAGATGATACTTTATTATTTCGTTGAGTTTGCAGGGAGCTTTGCCAACATCGCTCTGTTGCTGCTTTTTATCGGTCGGCTATTTCCTAAAAAGGAGCCCGTTTCAAAATGGTTCTATGTGTATGTTGTGCTTATGATCGCTGGCCAGTGTGCACTAAGCTTATTCCCGGACTGGGTAACGCAGCGCACGATCTATCTTTTAGTTGGCGGATTTTTCCTCGCACTGCTGTTTTACGAAGTGCGACCATGGCAGGCGGTTTTTGCAAGCGGAGCTTTCTTTACGCTGATTGCTTTGGTGGAAGTGCTTGCAATGCTCCTGATCGGGCTGCGCATCCCTGATACCGATATTCTGATGCAGGCTGGGGCAGCACGGTTGGTTTATGTTGTTTTTTCAAACCTGATTCAAGTTCCACTTGTAGTCCTGATCTCACATTTTTTCAGTCGAAAGGGAAATGCTCTGCGCATCCTATGGCTGTTGCCAATTATTGCGATTGAAATCGCAAGCATCGCTGTCTGTTATGTGGCACAGTATCATGCTGCGGATGAGTATTTCCCGGATTATATGGTCGGCCTTATGGCTGTGCTTCTCCTTATAAACATCCTGATCGTGTTCTATGTGGAAGCTCTCCGGGAAAATGAACTGGAAAAATTCAAAGCCAAGTTCAATGAGCAGCAGTACAATCTTCAAATGGAATACTACCAGCAGCTCAAAGAACGTCAGGAAGAAGTCCGTTCTCTACGGCATGATGTGAAGAAATACATTCTGGCGATGCAGGCAGTTGCAGAACACGGCGATACCGAAGAACTTCACAAGATTGCACAAGCTGCCACGGATATTTTTGAGCGTTCCACAAATGTTTCTGCTGTCGGAAACCCTGTTGTTGATGCTCTTTTGAATTATTACCTACGCATCGCAGAGAAGAATAACATCAAGGTCAAACTGGATGTGACGATTCCTGAAGTTCTGACGATCTCATCGCTGTCTTTGAGCATCATCCTCGGAAATACATTTGACAATGCCATTGAAGCCTGTTGCGACTTGCCAGCGGAACAGAGAATCATTCATCTACAACTGCGCAAGCAGTATCGCAGTCTCTTTTATCGGCTTGAGAATCCATACAGCGATACCGTCCGCAGCATCCGCATCGGAGAGTATCGCGGTTACGGACTAAAGAACATAAATCGTATCGTTCAGGAGAATCATGGTGACTTCTATACGAAAAAGAAAGACAGTGTGTTTACCGTCCAAGTCCGCCTGAACTGCGAAAATTAAATATGTTTCTCAGCCAAACAATCCGTATAAATCAATACCGATTGTTTGGCTTTTTATCAGTAAAGGAGCGTGATGCCATGACCCAACCGAAAACCGACCTTGCCTATCTCCGCAGCGAAAAAGCCAAAGCCGAGCAGCAGCTGCGCTACTACAAGTACCGCGAGAAAATTCTGGAGCATCAGATACCGGAGCTGACCCGCAAAGCCCGTGTGCATCGACTGTGTACCCGTGCCGGGATGCTGGAAAGTTTTCTGATCGCGCCGGAAGAACTCACCAACGATCAGGTGATGGAGCTGCTGAAGATCTCATTCCGCCAACCGGAAGTCGTACTGGCTCTTGCAAAGATGGTGCATGACGTTCACGAAAAGCAGAACGTTCCGAACCCCCTATGAAATAGGGCGCAATTATACACCGTTCCGGTGAAATTGCGGTCTTGCAGACGGCTCGATGAAATCGAAGCTGGCGTTTGTGCGCCAGCCCGATTCCATCCCAAGGAAACCTGCATTTTCCTTGCGCTGCTTTGCAGCTATCCTTTTGCGGCTCCCGCCTGAGATCGAAGCGCATAGCACTCCGTTCTAAGGCGGTGAGCACAACCGAATACGATTCCAGACCGTTCATCAAGAGCAATCTTGCTGGGCGGTCTTTTTGTTTTTGGGGGTGATGCCTATTCCGTGTCCGCATTTCAAAATCACAATCGTCAAGCGCAGCCAAGGTCAGTCCGCTGTTGCCGGGGCCGCTTACCAGAGCGGCGAACGGTTGTTCAGTGAGTACGACCAGAAAACAAAATTCTACAACAAGAAGAAAGAGCTTGTCCACGCCGAGATCATGCTGCCGCCCCATGCGCCGCCCGGATATGCAGACCGTGCAACGCTCTGGAACGCTGTGGAAGCCGTAGAGAACCAATGGAATTCCCAGCTTGCCCGGCGCATCGTGCTGGCGTTTCCGGTGGAAGTTCCGAAAGAGCAGTATCTGTCCATGATAAAAGAGTTTTGTCAGGAGCAGTTTGTTTCCAAGGGCATGATTGCCGATTTTGCTATTCACGACAAGGGCGATGGCAACCCACACGCCCACATTCTGCTGACGCTCCGGGCAATGGACGAGCATGGCAAATGGCTCCCGAAAGCCAGAAAGGTTTACGACCTTGACGAAAATGGTGATCGCATTCGGCTCCCTTCCGGCAACTGGAAGTGCCACAAGGAAAACACCGTGGACTGGAACGACCAGAAGTATGCCGAGATATGGCGGCACAGCTGGGAAGTTGTTACCAATCGCTATCTTGAAGCCGCTGGCAGACCGGAACGTGTTGACCTCCGCTCATTCGAGCGTCAGGGAGTGCAGCAGATACCGACTGTGCATCTCGGCCCCGCTGCTCACCAGATGGAAAAGCGAGGAATCGAAACCTTTCTTGGAAATCTCAACCGGGATATTCGCACTGCCAACAGCCTGATGCAGTCCATCCGCAACACCATCCGGGGGCTGCAATGCTGGATCGCAGACCTGAATGAAAAGAAGCAGCTTCTTCTGGACGCTCTGGAAAAGGCGAAAGAACCAACGCTGTCCGACCTGCTGGTGGACTACTTCAATCTCCGCAATGAGCAGCGCAGCGATTGGTCTGGCAAGGCAAAACTGAAATGCACTATTCGGGACTTTGAGGAAGTCAAACGGGCGGTGGACTATCTGAAAGCCCATTCTCTGAACACCATCGAGGATCTGGATACCGCAATTTCTAACCTGAACCAGACCGCCGCCCCTCTCCGCAAGCAGTTGAAGCAGAACGAAAACCGTATGCGGGCAATCGCTCAGATCAAGGACGCCGCTGCCGTCCATGCCAAGCTGAAAACCGTCCACGACACCTTTATTAAGAAAAACTTTAAGCTGACCAAGGACGCTTACGCCGCCCAGCACAAGGACGAACTGGACGCATTCAACAAAGCCGTCCGCACCCTGATGAAGCTGAACGGCAGCACAGCGGTAGATTTTTCGGCATTGGATGCCGAATTTTCTGCGCTGCAATCCGGCAGCGCAGAGTTGCGCACCCAACTGGAAACCTTGCAGCCGGACATCTCCGCTCTGAAAAGTGTCCGCAAGTATATCGACATGGTGCTGAATAAGCAGCAACTTTCCGCACCGGGCGGCAAGACCCCGGAGAAGAAATCGGTGCTGAAAAAGCTGGAGCAGCTTCAGCAGAAAAAGTCCAACCACAAAATGCCTTCCACTACCCTAAAACACGAAGAATCGCTCTAAACGATCTTTCTGTCACCGATATGCCGTTGCAATCAGTGGCAGAAATACATAATTCGTTTTTTGTTGGCTTTTGGCTATTCTCGTTGGCTAGTGAGTAGAGGCGTACTTTTAAGGCAGAAATTTTCTCCAACACCCCCATTTTAGGCCACTTTTTCTGTTAATAGTAGAAGCGCCTCTTTGAAAGCCGGTCATTTGTGACCTTTTTGTTAATTCTCAAAAAGATGGTTGTCTTTGGGCTGTTTTCGTTGCCTACCTATTGAGAGGATTTTTTCAAAAGCGGAGATTTGGTCTCAAGAATTACAATTCAATTACAAGTTTCTCACCAATGCTACGAAACAGGCGTTCTCGATGCCTACCAAGTGTAGGGCATCTTTTTCAAGACCATTCTCGGACTATTATGACGTTTTGTTTACAAAATTGCTTGCAATGCTACGAAATGGCCTTTTTCATCGGCTACCAAGTAGAAGGATGTTTTTCGTCCGTCAAAGTCCAGAAATCTTCCATATGTTCCTTGACAAGTGAATAGTTCAATCGTCCGGTACTTCACAAAAGGTACTTCTGTAACTCGCAGCCCGGTCATAACGAAGACGGGGTGGCTGAAATGCCAATGGTGCGGTGCAAGCCCGCCGCCGGACGATTCCCCACTCCTAGGGAAGTCGAGGACCAATATGGGAGACCTTAACTTATTAACGCAGTTGAGCACTTGTTTCGTGCTTTTCTGCGACTGGAGAATTGGAACCCACCAATTCTCGTTACATACGCTTTGTTTCTGATTTCTGCTTCAGCTGGAGGTGATCAACATTTCAGAATATCTTACCACGCAAACTCTGCTGCCGCCGTTTCTCCCATACCCACGCTTCCTTTTGGAACTTGACCTGAGCCAGACTGCAAAAATGACTTATGTGCTGTTGCTCGACCGTGCCACACTCTCGCAGAAAAATCTCTGGATAGATGAACGTGGTTTCGTGTTTGTCATTTTTACGATTTGCTCTTTGGCTGAGCAGCTAGGGCGCAGCACTGTCAGTGTTTCCAGTGCGCTTAAGGAATTGGACGCTGCGGGATTGATTGAGCGCAGACGAACGCGGTTTTCTTCGCCCAATCACATCTTTGTGAAAATTCCAAATGTTGAATAGTTCTGCGTTTTTCACGATTCAAGAACCGCCAAAATCACGATTCTGTGATGCAGATTCTTAATGGCATCTGCAAAAGATATTTTTCCTATGCAGTATAGCAGCCTTAAAGACTGTATCAAAGAAAACTTTCACCTAACCAACGTAATAAAACAAAAAGAGAAAAACGAATAGAATCCATCCATTCCTTTCCGTATTTGCACCACATGAATGAGGAGGTCTGCCCTTGAACAAAGAAAAATCTGAGAAGAAGCCCACCACACGTAAACGTGCGCCGAGAAGTCCGAAGTCCGTGCGCCTGATCGTGGAACGCCATTATATCGGCAATGTGCCGATGAATACGCTTTTTCAGCGGCTTGCGGAAGAAGAAATTCGTAAAACTGCCGAATCGTATCTCGCCGCTGGCTAATTGGACGTTTTACTGCGGAAAAGGGCTTGCATCATCACGCAGCATCCGCTACAATGTGATTGATGAGGTCTCTTTTCCATTATGGAGGTACACATGGAAAAGGACAAAAAAGTAACTGCTTTATACTGCCGACTGTCAAAAGATGACGGTTCAAACAGCGAAAGCCTGAGCATCCGCACTCAAGATGTAATATGTAGAGGGTGGTTTCTACCGCCTAATACTATTACATGACTGGCGGCTCATTTGTGGTGAATTGGTCTGGCAGTTGTGGGAAAGGAAAAAAATCCGCATAACTGCTGACATTTTAGCACGAAGGGAGCATGAAAATGAAGTCTATTTTTGAAGAAATGGGCGGCACATATACGAAGGTTGGCGATTACTATATCCCCGACCTTGCGCTGCCGGAGACCGAGGAATATCAGATCGGTAAGTATGGCCGTATGCGCCGCCGCTACTTGAAAGAGCATCGTCCCGTCCTTTATGCACACTACCTAACAAGCTGCACCCTGCATGAACATCTTGCAGAGATAGACAAATCCTGCAATCAGCGTATGGAGATCATGTGCGAAGCTATGGCACGACTGGAAGGTGTGACCGAGGCACTTAAAGCTACCGATCAAATGGAATGGGTACGGCGCATGAACAACATTCATAACCGTGCAGAGGAAATTGTTCTGACGGAGCTTGTATATTGCTAAACACATGTTAGCCCCGCATCAGCATGAATGAACGCTGGTGTGGGGCTAATTCTGTATCACTTAGCTCTTTATATTCCAGTAGCCTTTTCGGTCAGACCCGATGCGCTCGATGATTCCTTTTTCCTTCAGCTCCTTCAGACGCTGAGAAACTGTTTTTCTGCTGATAGATAGCTTATCTGCTATGGTGGTAGATGTGTATGCAGGATCTTCGGAAATCAGGGCCAGAATTTGCATGGATTTTTCATCCAAGGTTTCTGTTACCTTTTCTGTTACCTTTTCTGTTACCTTTTCTGTCACCTTGTAGGTGGCAGATCGAATAACCCGATCCTCTGACGCTGTAAACTGAATCATAATATCGCCGGGATGCACGGTGTACGCAGGAAGCGGGCTTCCATCTTCCTTGCAAGCCTGACAGATTTTCTCAATACCACGTCCCCAGCTCTCGATGAAGCCGGCCAAATAATACACATTCGCAATCGCCGTGTTGTAAGGGCGGGATGCGTGTTTGGACATCAGGCTGTCTGCCGTCCAGTTGTCTGGAAGCCTACCACAGTTAGCGATATACAGCTTATCCTCATACACGCTGATCTGAATCGGAACGCCGCTTTCATATTGCTTGTGGCATAGAGCGTTAAGAAGGGCTTCACGCAGGGCAGCGTCGGGAACAAAATAACGCTCAATGCGCTGCATCCCTTCGTAAGTGATTTTCGCTTTCATATATTTCAGATGGATGACTTCAATGATCTTGTCAATCTGTTCCAACAAGGAGCCGTGAATTTCATCCTGATAACGGAGATCGGCATCATTCTCGAAAAAGCCGATTTTTGTGTATGCGCCCAGCTGCCAGCGGTCAGGGTCTTTGCAGAACAGCAGCATCGCTGCGTTGGTATAATACCCGGCATTGGTCAGACGCAGCTTTTCCATTAAATCCGCTTTGTCCTCGTCTAAAACGCTTTGGTCGATCCGGCCCTTCTTGGCGGCAAGGGTCTTGAATCTCTTGACCAACTCATCATCAATATCATCCAACGTAAATCCCGGCAAGGGCATATTATCCCACGAAGCACCACGTTTGCGTAGAATGAAGCTCTCCAGTTCTGGGCCAGAAAGGGTCTGCATGGTGCTGCCGCTTCTATAATAATAGACACCTTTGCAGTTTATGGCAACGGGATATGGTGGAACAACGATTTCCAGATATTCTTTCCCGTCACGCTCCAGCTGATTGACATCCACCACGATGCTCATGGCATTTCGGATTTTGTTTGGAACATCCTCCAGCAGCTTGCGGATATTGGGCAGGCCGATAACTTTTCCATCATCGTCACAGCCAATATAAATCTTGCCGCCCTGTGCATTGGCGAAGCCGCAAATCCATTCCAGATAGTCATCCTTCCACTTAGCTTTCCATTCTATGTTCTGATTTTCAGGCATTATTATCACCATCCTCTGATTTATTCTTTCCCCGGCTCTTATAAACATTATACTGATTTTTACACCTTGCACTGCAAAAAGCGGAGTTAGCCCGGTTACTCAGGAACACTTTCTGACACTGCTTGCACATCCGCAACGGCTTTGTGCTGTCCACCAGCATGAAGCTGAACATCATCTGAATCCCCAACAGCAGGGAATGGAAATCCCAATAGATCGTTGGCCTATCCAACAGCTCTATATGATAGGTGGGTGCAATGCCGCCAAATGCAGCCATAGACTTACGCAGCATATTCCGGCTTTCTTCCTCCATGGAATCATAGTCATTATAATAGAAGAAAGAGGTCAGCATATTAAATGCCCAATCCTTGAGTTGCTGTGCCACCCAATCGTAAGGCTCTGCATACGCCCGCTGGAAGCTCATGGTCTTTGCCATCGGCTCGTCCATAAAGGTCATGGTCAGTGCAATCATTGCCCGGTCGCTGGACACATTCCAACTGGATTCCACACCGTTCTTGACCACATCCAGCTTATCAAAGGGGTAAAACAGGGACAGATACTTCTCCGTCTCCATCGTTTCTTCCTTGATAAAATGGTTCTTTGGCAGATATACCGCCTCATAATCCATAAAGGACGGCGTGGTGGGCAGGGCCGTCATCAGGCCCAGCAGCCCATAGTGGGTAATAAATTCCAAGATTGCCTTTTCTACCTCTGGCTCAGAGCTTTTCTTGCCGTTCATCATCAGCATCCCCACATTCAGAGCATCCAGCACAATGTCCGGGGCTTCCTTGAGTGGGTTATAGACATCCGGCCTGGCATCCTTTGCCGGGGTGATGTATTTCTTCCCGTCCTTGCCTGTTTTGATTTCATAGCGTTCATACCGCACCCAATGGGAACGGGATTGCTCAAAAAATGTATTCATAACGCAAATCCTTCCTTTCGGTCATCTGCTTATCAAATTCAATCAGATCATTCGCTGTCCTTGCTGCTGCCAAGGGCAGCTTTCTTTTTCCTCGGCTTTGATTTGTTCTCCCGGAGGATAACGGCGTCCTTGCCATAGGCTTTCAGCAAAAGCCCATATTCCTCTAAGAACTGCCGTTCCCGCAGCGTTAGGCTTCCACAGTCGTTCTGTTTTTCCAAAAGGTAATCATAAACCGCTCTTTGCAGCTTCTTGTGGATATTCTTTCGGAGCTTTCTAATGTTTCGGTCTGTCTGTCCCCGTATCATACCCACCTGTATGGTGCTGTACTGCCGGATGGACAGGTAATACAGCACTTCCTTCTGATCAATGGTAAGGCTGCGTATCAGCTCAGAAATAAATGAGCTTGCAACCAACTCATGCAGTTCATAGGGGCAAGAAAAAATGATATCCAGAAAATTGCCGCTGGCAAGCTGGCGGTATCGTGGCAGATTCAAATACAGCGGAATCATCTTCGGATTGGGAACTGCCATGTATTCTAACGGAACATCTCCCCGGAGATTTTCATGGTCACGCTCCCGTCGTTCCCGATTCCGATCCAACCTGTCCCATTCGCTGACAACGTATCGAAAGTCGTCCTCTGTTCTTGCAGCATCCTCCAGCCGTGCCAACGCCTCTGCCCGTATCTGGCGCTTTAAGCGTTTTTCGCTGACAGGAGCAGCTTCTTCCTCTTCGTCCTCCAGTTCTACGGTGTAGTCCCTTGGGTTTTCGTCCTGCTCCAGCTCTCTTTCCAGCTCTAAGGCTCGTTCTTCGGAGAGGATTTCCTCTAACTGCTCGTTTTGTATCGTCAGATCGGAGGCTTCATCCCATTCGGTTAGGTCATCACCGTCATCCGGGAACAGGAGAAATGTTCTATTTTCATCTGTCATGACCTCACCTCCGAAAATTTTTTGAATTTCTTTCAAAAACAGTTCCGATTTACACCCCGGATTTCTCCTATTAGTGAGAGGGTAATCTGATAAGCGGTTATTTAGGTTACTTTTTCAACCCGTATCAAGAGAAAGGAGGACGCAAGTTGCGGTAGCTTTATGAAACATGACACAAGATGCCACCGACTTACATCAGTCGGAACCACCATTAGTATATCAAACGAACATGAATTTTTCAAGGAGGAACGCTATGGATAAAAACAAACAGGCACAGTATATGATAAGACGTATTGGCGGCACCACCTACAAGGTGAGAGTCGCTTTCAGTGAAAGTGGGAAAGAGACAATGGAGGATAAAATTTTACGAATGATACGCAACGAAGTAGTTACAAACGACGGAACTTGTGATATAATTGGTGTACCACAAATGAGCCGTCAGTCTGAAAGGAGCGCATCATGAGCATCATTCAGACTGAGGACAAGATCACCGCCTTATACGAACGACTTTCCCGTGACGATGACCAGATTGGGGATAGCAACTCCATTGTGAATCAAAAGAAATACTTGGAGGGCTATTGCGCACAGCAGGGGTACACAAACTTTGCCCATTACACGGACGACGGATTCTCAGGCGGCACATTTGAAAGACCGGCATGGAAAAAGCTGGTGGCAGACATTGAAGCTGGCAAGGTGGCTCGTGTGATCGTAAAGGATATGTCCCGAATCGGACGTGACTACTTGCAGACCGGCTTTTACACGGAGGTTATGTTCCGTCAGCATGGCATTCATTTTATTGCCATCGCCAACAGCGTGGACAGCAACGACCAGAACAGCAATGAATTTGCTCCGTTCCTCAACATCATGAACGAGTGGTACTTGCGTGATCTGAGCCGCAAGCAGAAAACCGCTATCCGTGTGAAGGGGGAATCAGGCAAGCCTACCACCAACAGTGCCATCTACGGCTATAAGAAAGACCCGAACGACAAGCACCATTGGTTGATTGACGAGGAGGCCGCCGCCGTTGTGCGGCGCATCTTCCGTCTGACCATCGAGGGAAAAGGCCCCTATGACATTGCCAGAATCCTTTTTGAAGATAAGGTAGAAGCTCCGGCGGTCTATTTTGCAAGGAAAGGCATTGGCGTTTGGAAAAGTAAGACCGAGTTCGCATATCCTTATAACTGGAGCGGCTATATTGTGGGGCAGATATTGTCTAAGCCTGAGTATATGGGGCATACGGTCAATTTCCGTTCCCACAAGCTGTCATATAAGGACAAGACCTCTATTCCTAATCCCAAGGAGGACTGGCTGATCTTCGAGAACACCCATGAGGCCATTATCGAGCCGGAAACATGGGAGCTTGCTCAGCAACTGCGGAAAACGCCACGGCGTATTGATACCATAGGCGAAGCCAATCCCCTGACCGGGCTTTTATACTGTGCGGACTGCGGCGCAAAGATGTATAATCATCGTTCCAGAGGCGGTACAGAAGGCACTCCGTATCCGTCGGATTTCTTTGACTGCTCCTCTTATACACTGGCACATCAGAAGCATGGAAAGGACTGCTGCGGGCACTATATTACCACTAAGTCGCTGCGTATCCTTATTTTAGAGACAATCCGCACTGTCAGCCAGCTTGCCATAGCAGATCGGGAAAAATTCACCGAGAAGATACGAGCCGCTTCACAGGTCAGGCAGGTGGAGGCGGCCAAAGATGCCAAACGAAAGCTGAACAAAGACCGTAAGCGCCACAGTGAGCTGGATACGATCATTAAAAAGCTCTATGAATCCTTTGCCGTAGGCCGAATTTCTGAGGAACGCTTTGACAGCCTGCTTGCTGAGTACGAAGTCGAACAGAAAAACCTTTCCGCACAGATTGCAGAAACGGAGGAAAGCCTGACGAGCTATGAGGAAGATACTGCCCGTGTAGAGCAGTTCCTTGCTTTGGCAGAAAAGTACACCGATTTCTCCGAGCTGACTACACCGATGATCAATGAATTTATTGATAAAATCATCGTTCATGCCCCGGAGCGCATCGACGGGGACAGAACGCAGGAGGTAGAAATCTTCCTGAAATTCATCGGAAAGTTTGAACTTCCTGCCCCGGAGCTGACAGCAGAGGAAATCAAGCGGCAGGAGCAGCTACGCCAGCATCGCATCAAAAGCCGGGAGCGCTATCAGTTGATTAAGGCCGGGAAGCACACCGTTGGGCAGCCTTTTCAGCTAACCTGTAAGTGCTGCGGTCAGGGATTTGAATCCAAAAGCTCGGCTGCTATGTTCTGCGGACCGAATTGCCGGGCGAAGTTCTACCGGCAGGAAGCGGCAGAAAACAGGCGGCGTGACTGCACTTGTGAAAACTGCGGTAAGACCTTTTCCACCACAAGAAGCAATGTCAAGTATTGCAGTGATGAGTGCCGATATGAGGGGCATATCAAAGGCCAGCGGGTTCGCAATGCAGCGAACAGGAAGGAAAAACTGGCAGCGGAGACAGTTACCTCTCCGGCTTAATATTTCCAATAAAACAATAAATTTTGAGGAAGCGGTTTGCCTTATATCAGGGCAAGCCGCTTTTTCTACGCAAAGGAGGACACATGAATTTATTCGAAACCGTAAAAAACAACGTCAGCCTGCGGGAAGCGGCACAGGCGTATGGCCTTGAGGTCAACCGGCACGGCAAGGCGCTCTGCCCCTTTCACAATGACAGACACCCCAGCTTGTATGTGGCAAACGACCATTATTATTGCTTTACCTGCGGAGAGCATGGAGATGTCATTGACTTCACTGCAAGGTTGTTTGATCTCAAGCCCTACGACGCAGCCATGAAGCTGGTGATAGACTTTCATCTTGACCCGGACAAGCCGCCCAGCGCAGCGGCACTCAATGCAAAGCGTATCCGAACAGAAGCACAGAAGCTCAAAGAAAACGAGCGTCTGTGCTTTTCTGTTTTATCGGACTATTACCGTTGCTTGGAGGAATGGAAAGCATACTATGCGCCGCAAACGCCGGATGAGCCAGTCCATGATTTATTCGTGGAAGCCTGCCACAAGCTCAGTCAGATTGAATATGAACTGAACATTCTCACCTTTGGTGACAGCTATGAGCGTCGGGAAATTGTACAGGACTGGATGACGGATGGTGAAATCATAGCACTAAAGGAGCGTCTGGAACAACTGCGAAAGGAGGAAACCTATGGACGAATTGAATACCCCAATGGTTATGCCGCCTGAAGAAAGCATTCCCGATTGGTATGATGGAAAACGCATCAACGAAGTGCTGTTTTGTCAGCAGTTCTTAAAAAAGCATCCCATGAAATGTGTCAGAGGAAGGCTGTTCACAGTGGATGGACTGATTGAGGACGAGGCGCAAATCGGCAATCTCATTCTGGAGGAGATCTCCGGCTGTCTGACCTCCGGGCTTTCCAAGGTGGTGGCAAATCTGCTGGCCAGTATCAAGCTGCAAGCCTATTCGCCGCCCCTGCCCATCGAGACTGACCGTATCCATGTGGCAAACGGGACACTCTTTCTGGATGGGCGTTTCACCGAGGACAAAAGCTATTGCAACAACCGTCTGAGTGTGGCCTATCTCCCCGATGCACCGCCGCCTGTGCGCTGGCTGCAATTTTTATCCGAGCTGCTTGTCCCGGAGGACATTCCCACCTTGCAGGAGTATATGGGCTACTGCCTATTGCCTACCACAAAGGGGCAGAAAATGCTCCTGATGATTGGTAAGGGCGGCGAAGGAAAGAGTCGAATCGGACTTGTAATGCGCTCCATGCTGGGAGATAACATGAATACCACCAGCATCCAGAAGGTAGAGAACAACCGTTTCAGCCGTGCAGACCTGGAAAACAAGCTGCTGATGGTGGATGACGATATGGATATGAGTGCCCTGCCCAAGACCAACTATATCAAATCCATCGTGACCTCAGAGTGCAAGATGGATATGGAACGCAAGGGTGTTCAAAGCTATCAGAGCCAGCTTTATGTCCGCTTTCTTTGCTTCGGCAACGGCGCTTTAACCGCTTTGCACGACAAGTCAGACGGCTTCTTCCGCAGGCAGATCGTGTTGACCACCAAGGACAGGCCAGCAGGACGAGCCGATGATCCATTTCTGGTGGATAAGCTGACACAGGAGCGTGAGGGCATCTTTTTGTGGTGTCTGGAGGGTCTGCGGCGGTTGATTGGGAACGAGTATCAGTTCACCATCAGCGATAGAGCCAAAGAAAATATGGAGACAGTAAAGCGCAGCAGCAACAATGTGATCGAGTTTTTGCAATCCGAGGGCTATATCCGCTTTAAGGCCGACAGCGAAGCCAGCTCCAAGGCTATCTATGAAGCCTATCTCCGCTGGTGCGAGGACAACGCACAAAAGCCTATGTCAGCAAATCGTATCAGCTCAGAGCTGGCCCAGAATGAACGGCTTTATAATGTGGAGGCTACCAACAATGTGTACGCAGCCGGAAAGCGGGTGCGTGGATTTATCGGAGTGGAGGCGATGAACTTGCTTCCTTATTAAATATGAGAACTGGACTTCAAAACTGCCGTACATGCCGTACACGATGTACGGCAGTTCTCAACTCCGTTTTCAAAAAGCTATTTTACCGCAAAATCAGCGTTCTTTATGTGCAATGTGCTGCGATTACCGCATTTTCTTGCGGTATAAACAGCGATTTGACAAAGCAAACGCAAAATCCAAAGACCAATCGGTGTACAGCGGCGTACAGCACTGGCGTTTACCGTACAGAGCCGTACACAAACAATCTATTTTCAAGGCCGCACAGCGGCAGAAAGGACAAACTATGAACTATATGAACAATAACCCTATAATCATCGGCATCGACCACGGCTATGGGAATATCAAGACTGCACATTGCTGCTTTCCTACGGGCGTGATCATCTCTGACAAGGAGCCGACCTTCAAAAGCAATCTGCTTGTCTACAACGGCAGCTATTACACCGTGGGCGAAGGTCACAAGGAGTTTATCTCTGACAAAATGACAGACGGTGACTACTATATTCTGACCCTTGCTGCCATTGCAAGAGAGCTGAATATCCGCAAGCAGACCTCTGCCCGTGTGCATTTGGCGGCGGGGCTCCCTCTTACTTGGGTCAGCGAACAGAAGGATAGCTTCAAGGCGTACCTGTTGCAGAATGAAATGGCGGATTTCATTTTCCGTGGTGTCAGCTATCATGTGGAGTTTGCCGGAGCGGACATCTTCCCGCAGGGCTTCTCCGCTGTGGCGGACAGACTGCGGGGATTCAAGGGCATCAATATGCTTTGCGACATTGGCAACGGAACGATGAATGTCATGTATATCAACGAGCGCCGTCCGCTATCTCAGAAGTGCTTCACGGAGAAGTACGGGACAAACCAGTGCATGATTGCTGTCCGGGAAAATCTCATGCGGCAGTTTGGCGCATCGGTAGATGATACGATTCTGGAGCGTGTGATTCGCTTTGGGACGGCAGACATCAGCGAACGCTACCTAACTGCTATCCAGAACACAGCGAGGGATTACACCGCAGGCATCTTCCGCAGACTGCGTGAGCATGAGTATGACCCGGAACTGATGAGGCTCTATGTTGTCGGCGGTGGAAGCTGCATGGTGAAGAATTTCGGAGAATATGATGCCAGCCGGGTGATGATCAATGATGACATCTGCGCCACAGCCAAGGGCTATGAGCTGCTGTCTGCACAGAAAATGCAAAAGAAAGGCGATCTTGTATGAAGCAAATCTACACAACAACACTTCGGCTGAATCTGGAGAACGAAGCAGACCGCAGGGCGTGGGAGCATTTGCAGAGCCTTGACAGGCGAGAATATCGTTCAGTCAGCAAGGCAGTCGTTTCGGCGGTCAACGCTTACTTTGACCGTAGCAAGCAGCTTGCCGATGATCCCTATCTGGAAACACGGGAGAAGGAGGACGCTTTCCTCAGCCGGATCGAGGATACCATCTCACGCAGCTTGCAGAGCTGTACGCCGGTAAGCCTTGGCGGTATCCTACAGCTTATGCAGAGCGCACAGCCTGCCGCTGCTCTTGTTTCGGAGGAAACCGAGGAGGACATTTCAGCTGCGCTGGATTTTGCAGACGGCTTTTGAAATTACTTTTCTTGATTTTACTACTATGTTGGTGGCAATACAATCCGTCTTTGCTACCAAATTGGCAATTCTCAGAATGAGGAAAACAATTTACCATCAGTTCTGCAGGGAGTTGGTATCTGTGTGATACCAGTTCCCTGCTTTTTACTATCACGAAGCCGCCCAGCGGCAGAAAGGAGCCAGATATGGCAAATAAAAAGATCATGACCAAGGAAGAATTGCAGGCCAAGCACCGATTGGAGGAGGCACAAATGCGGGATCGGGCGAAAGAGCGAAAGGCCCGTACCAGACGCTTGATTCAGGAGGGCGCTGTTTTGGAGAAAGTATTTCCAGAGGCTCAGCAAATGGAGCTTGAAAAATTAGAGGACTTGTTATATGAGAAGCTACACTAATCTGCGAGGGGCGTTCCGGGCAACCGGGGCGTCCCTTCCTTTTTTATCCCGAAGGGCGCACTTACTCACCACCTGCGAAGCAGGCGGTGGTATCCCTTCCGTTGGTCGGGCTCGTGCGCTCTTCACGAACTGTCCATCGGACACTTCTCCAGAGAGGGCAGGAAATGCCGCAAGTCAGCATTCCCTGTGCAGTCGGCGCTTCTGCTGATGCAGAGATTGCTGCTTGTCGCACCAATCCGGCAGATACTCTGCCCGCCTCCTGCCTGCGAAAACCTGCCACCGGCAGCTTTATCGCAGATATGGGCAGCAATGCAGCCCATTTTCTCTTTGCAAAGAGAAACAGAAACCAAGGGGTGGCGTTTTACCACCCCCTCACAAAATACGAATCGAGGTGAACGCAAATGGCAATTTACCACTTGGAGGCAAAGGTGGTCAGCCGGGGAGCCGGACGCTCCGCCTGTGCAGCCTCCGCTTATCTCAGCTGCTCCCACATCCTCAATGACTATGACGGAGTACAGCACGATTACACCCGAAAGCAGGGGCTTGTGTGGCAGGAGGTATTCCTGCCGGACATGGCCCCACCCGCATGGCAAGACCGAGAGGTTCTCTGGAACGCCGTGGAGGAAAACGAGAAAACCAAGGACAGCCGCTTAGCCCGTGAGTTTGTGGTAGCCCTGCCCATAGAGTTGTCCCTAGAGCAATGGCAGACGCTGTTGACGGACTTCGTACAAAACCAATTTGTCGCAGACGGGATGTGCGCCGATCTGGCAATCCACGATCCTGATCCACCGGGTCATAATCCACATGCCCACATTCTCTTGACGGTGCGCCCGCTTGATGAAAGCGGCAAATGGCAATACAAAACGGAGAAGGAATATCTCTGCAGCCGTGACGGTGAGGAACGGGGCTTTACCGCTGCCGAGTTTAAGGCTGCACAGGCTGACGGATGGGAGAAACAGTACCAGTACAAGGTAGGCAGGAAGAAAGTGTATATGACACCATCCGCAGCTGAGGAACATGGATATGAGCGTGCCAGCAAGTATCCCAAAAGCACCAAATACGGGAGACAGAATCCCATTTCTGAACGCTGGAACAGCGAGGAACAGCTCCTTATCTGGCGCAAAGCATGGGCAGATGTGACAAACAAATATTTGGAGCGATACGGTCATGAGGAGCGCATCGACCACCGCAGCTTTGTCGAGCGAGGCATTGACGAGCAGCCCACCATCCACGAGGGCGTGATTGCCCGTGCTTTGGAACAGAAAGGTATCGTGTCCGACAGGTGCGAACTCAACCGTCAGATCAAGGCGGACAACAGGCTCCTGCGGGAACTGAAGGCGCAGTTCAAGAAAATTACGGAGGCGGTGAAGAACACGCTGCCCGCTATTGCAGAAGCGTTGGAAAAGCTGCGGGAAAATATGCTGATCTTCTGCTATCAGTTAGGGCATATCCGCAGCAGCAAGAAACAGATGACCGGTGCCTTGAATATTCTGAAGCCAAATCTGGCACAGTACCGCTCCCTTGTGCAGCAGATAAAGGAAACAACCAAAGAACGGAAGTCCCTACTGGCTGAAAAGAAATCCCTTCCTGCGATCCACTTTGTCAGGCACCGTGAGCTTGCCTCCAAAATAGCCGAGTTGACGGAAAAGTTAGAGGAGCTAAAAAGCGAAAAGGCTATGCTGCTTCATTCTCTGGAATACCCAGAGGACGCCACAAGCGATATCTTCCAGCGCCAGATTGACCGCTATGAAGATAATCTCAAACGGCTTGAGGCGCAGGAGAATAAGTATGCCGGAGAGCTGGAGGCTGCATTGTCTGAGTATGCCGAGCTGAAAGAGCAAGCTTCCGGCTTTGATTCCTTGCAGCTTTATCTGGAGCGGAAGGCACTTCGACCTGACAGAGAGAAAGCAGCAGCCCAACGCATTGAAGCGGCTTATGGCGACAAGTTCAGTTGGTGGTTGATGGAGAGTGGCCTACGGGATGTGTCTGGCTATCTTGACGAATATGCACAGGAAAAGACAATGGATCGAGAACTGCGGCAAAGGCGGCGATCGGAGCGGCTTGAGCGTAAGATGAAAAACAGAGATATGGAACGTTAAAAGTGCTGGAGGTTGAAACTTCAGGTGAAGTCTGTGACATAGGGGGATGGAGATAATCCCTATACGTCAAGCGTAAAATAAGCACCGGTATGGGTTTTCCATACCGGTGCTTGCAATATTTAATCGAATTCTATCACTTAAAATCAAAAGAGTTTTCCAACAACTTATCAAGTGCTGCCATCAGTTCCGCTCGAACAGCCTCTCTTTCACTTTCTCCGCCTGCATTTTCGATATAGATGGAATAGTTATCAAATGTGATATAGGCGTAATAGATCACAGTCTTAATTCCTTCGCTGTTTGCATTTGTAACGAAGTAGCCAGCTTTAACTGGCGTATCTCCAACCATAGATACATTTCCCTTGCCAATTACGGTAGTATCCATAAGATTGTTCCCAGACAGCGAAACAACAAATTTCATATCGCTGTAATGACCATCAAAGCCAACAAATGCTACATCGTCCAAGGTAAAGAGGGCATCTCCGGAAATCGGAAGATCACCGAAAATAGTCTGAACCTCATCTTTGGTCAATGCTCGTGCTTGCAAGTTCAAACTCAGAGCAGAGGCTACCGTATCTGCTTTAGTGAAAGATATGGTAGTTCCATCACCTAATGTAGCTGTTTCTGTACTTTTGCCGAATAATCCCATACTAAACACTCCCACCACGATTAGACAGAGACACGCAGCAATTGCCCCAAATTTCAGCCAAATGCTTTTTTGTTTCTTTGCCTGATAACTCGCCGTTTCTTCGATATGACGGCTACCAATGCCACCAACGGCGTCAGAGATGTTCTTTCGTGTCATAAATCATACCCCGCTTTCTGTAAATGATTTTTAAGTTTGCTTCTGATTCGGGAAAGGCGAACAGACACATTGTTATTTGTTGTACGAAGCCTCTTTGCAATTTCTGTAATGCTATCTGAGTACCAATACCTTGCTACAAACATAACCCTGCTTTCCTGATCCAAGCTGTCAAGGAAACGATCAATTTCCTGTGACAGCTCCTTTGCATCCACTTCCTGTTCAATAGTAGATGCAGAAGTTAGGCACTCTTCCAACTCATCAAGTGCAACATCATAGTAACTGTTTCGCTTTAGTGCAGTATTTGCGTGGTATTTTGCGGTAGCGATATTGCGGGTAATACGAAAAATATAGGTTCTGAGTGGGTCAGGTCTTTCTGGAGGAATTGCATTCCACGCAGCAAGGTATGTATCATTTACACATTCTTCTGCGTCGGGTTCGCATTTCAAAATGTTGTTTGCAATTCTTTTGCAAGTTGAACCGTATTTTGCAGCAAGTTCAGCTATTGCCTGCTCAGTACGAGCAAAGAACAGTTCAATGATCTTCACATCCTCTAACAAGGTATCCACCTCCTCACCTATGTACTATGGATCTGGCGGACAATCTTACAGAAGCGAGGGAAAATTTCACACCTTTATTATAGTACATTGCAATTCTATTTTCTATCGCCTCAGCAAAATCGTTTGGCACCAGTCGAGGTCGCTCGGCAGTCTGAAAATATGGTCCTTCGGTTTTGGTAGAGTTGCTCGCAGCAGAGGAGGCGTAACAAAAAATTAAAGGTAGCTGCCCGGACAGAATGGGTTGGGTGGAAAAATAAATAATATCCGAAACAGGATGACGGAAATTGTTAGCGCCGAGTTAATTCGTACACAGTTAGTGTTTAAGTGTTTACAAACAGCCCATTGATATTGTTCGTTTGTGCGTATATAATATATATAACTATTTGATGCGGAGGTAAACTATGTTTGAATACATGACAGTACAGGATGCGGCTAAACTTTGGGGAATATCGGTGCGTCGTGTTCAAAAGCTGTGTGAGGAGAATCGCATTGATGGAATTGTTCGGCTACCTCGTGCATGGCTAATTCCCCAAGATGCCCAAAAGCCGGCTGATGGAAGATATAAACAAAATAAAAATGAATTTATAGCTGACAACAAGGAGAACACACGATGAGTAAATTGTTATTAGTGGAGGATGACCAAAGTATCGTATCCTCATTATCAGACTATTTAGGAAATGAAGGGTTCAAAATCGAAAATGCTCCCGGTCAAAAAGAAGCAATAGAAAAATTGGATAGCGACCAATACGATATAGCCTTGGTGGACATTCAATTATCAAACGGAAATGGTTTTTCTGTTTGTTCTGCAATTAAAGAAAGAGGAACTATGCCAGTTATTTTCTTAACGGCTTCTGATGATGAATATAGTGTTGTGGCTGGGTTAGATATGGGGGCTGACGATTATATCAGCAAACCGTTCAGACCAAGAGAACTGCTTTCAAGGATCAACAGCGTATTAAGGAGAACTAAGAACACACAAAACATTATCAGTTACCTCGACTTAGTTGTGGACACAAATCAAGCAACCGTATCAAAGAATGGGAAAGAGATTTTGTTGTCTGCTATGGAATATAAGTTGCTGTTAGTCTTTTTGCGTAACAAAGGTATTGTCCTTTCTCGCAGAAGATTGTTGGAGCTTTTATGGGACACTACTGGGGAGTTTATCAATGATAATACATTGACTGTCTATATGAAAAGGCTACGTGACAAAATTGAAACCAATCCGCAGGAGCCGGAAATCATAATTACCGTTCGTGGGCTTGGCTATAAGGTGGGTTGATATGGACTTTATCAGAAATAAAGAAGTTAAAAGGCAAATTGTTGTCAGCAGTATTCTTATTCTATTTTGGGGCGGCATTGGCATTATCGTTGATAGCAAAGCTGTGTGGATTGTTCTGTCGGCTATCATTTCATCCAGTGCAGTTTCCCTCTTTTTCACATATCAGAGATACAAGAAAATTGCTGATTTTAGTTTGCATATTGATAGGCTGTTACATGGAGATGAAAAAATTTCTTTTGGGCAGTTTCAAGAAGGTGAGTTATCTGTTTTACATGATGAAATATCCAAGATGACAAGACGGCTTATTGAACAGGCAGAAGCTCTGAAAATGGAGAAAGGTAATTTGGCAAATGCTTTAGCCGATATTTCACATCAATTAAAAACACCTTTGACATCGCTGAATATCTTAAATGCTTCTCTGTGTAATGAGGAACTGACTGACGAAGAAAGGTATGAGCTGATCCGCGAACAGACTATGCTCTTATCAAGAATGGAGTGGCTGATAGCCACACTTCTGAAAATATCCAAGCTGGATGCAGGAACGATTACTCTAAAGCCACAGGCGGTATACTTAAAAGATGTGGTAGAAAAAGCAATTCGTCCTCTGGAGATTGCGGCAGAATTAAAAATGCAGACAATCACGCAAGTGATTCCGGCAGAATTAAAACTATCTCTTGATACTGATTGGACTGCTGAAGCCTTGGGGAATGTAATCAAAAACTGTATCGAACATTCACCAGAGGGCAGCACTATCGAAATCAAGGCAATAGAAAGACCTCTTTTGACACAGATCATTATAGAGGATAGCGGAACAGGTTTTCAGGAAAAAGACATCCCCCATTTATTTGACCGATTTTATCAAGGAAGTGGCTCTACAATCGGTAATGCCGGTTTGGGGTTGGCTCTGGCAAAGACGATCATTGTCAATCAGGGTGGTGTCATCCAAGCGAAAAATCGGGAGTCAGGCGGTGCAAAATTTGAAATCTGCTTTTATCGGGGGACTGCTTAATGCAGCCCCTTTTTAAGTGACATTTTTGTAATGAAAAAGTAATGAAGCAGTCACTTGGCTTTGCTATACTGAATTGCAAAAATATATGGAGGAACTTTTTATGGAGATATTAAGAGTAGAGAATATCTGCAAAACCTATGAAATGGACAATGCTCCTGTCCATGCTTTGTCAGATGTTTCTTTTTCCGTCGATAAAGGAGAGTTTGTTGCAATCATTGGAGCATCTGGGTCTGGCAAGTCTACCCTGTTGCACATTTTAGGTGGTGTTGACAGACCGACTTCGGGAAAAGTATTTGTGGATGGACAGGATGTTTATGAGCAAAATGAAGATGAATTGGCTGTATTCAGAAGAAGGCAGGTTGGGCTTGTCTATCAGTTTTATAATCTGATCCCGGTTTTGACTGTCGAGGAAAATATCACGCTGCCGATTCGATTGGATGGGCGTAAAATCAATCAGGAGCGTTTGAAAGAACTGCTATCCACACTCAAACTGGTAAAGCGTAGAAAGCACCTGCCAAGTCAGTTATCCGGCGGTCAACAACAAAGAGTGGCAATCGGACGAGCGTTGATTAACGCACCTGCGATTATCCTTGCGGATGAGCCAACGGGAAATCTGGACACGGAGAACACAAGGGATATTATGAAACTTCTGCGTGAATCCAATGAAGTCTATCGCCAGACAATGATCCTGATTACCCATGACCGTGAAATCGCAATGCAGGCAGACCGTATTCTGGAAATTCAGGATGGCAGACTTGTGAGGGATGAGGTGATACGCTGATGAATATGATTTTCATGCTTACACTCAGGAATCTGTTGTCGAATAAAAAGCGTACCCTACTCACACTTTTAACCATTCTTTTGTCAATCAGTATGATAACCGCTATTCTCTGTGGGGGATGGTCGTTGGTTGATTTTTTGAAAGAGAAAGAAAAAGTGTATGGTGGCGATTATGACTACTACATGGAGGATTTGACTTGGGAGCAGGTTCAAGAGCTATATAGTCAAAACAATGTAGGCGAAGTTTCGCTTCTCCGCTTTGCCGGAAACAGTTTTTACGGGGAGAAATCCAACAGTACAATGCTCTCCGTTGGCGAGATTGACGAGAACTTTACCCAAAGATTTTCGTTAAATCAGTATTTGCTTGCAGGGCGTTTCCCGCAAGATGAAAATGAGATTGTTATTTCAGAATCTTTTTTGAAGAAAAACAACATGAATACAGAGATTGGAGATACGATTTCTTTAACTCTTGGTTCAAGAATTTGGGATGAATATAATGCCCAGCTTTCCGGGCTGACAAATTATAGGGGCGAAGAAGAAAGCTTCGTTCCAACAAAAGAGAAAGCGTATGTAGTTGTTGGTATTCTGTCAGATGTGAATGACTCAAAAATCGCAGCAAACTATAATGCCTTTGCAGGTGTTGACAAAACGGCATCCGATTTTGCTGCGTATGTCAAGGCAAAGAATTTATCCAATTCGATCTATACAGAAGCCGAAGAAGTGGCTGCGGCAGTAGACAGTCATGTAGCAAAGTTTCATTCGGAATTGTTAGTCTATCATGGAATTACCGGGGGTAAAGGAGCTGCAAAACTGATTGCTTTGGTGGTCATGGTCGTTTGTCTTTTGATGGCTGCATCTGCTTCAATGATCAGCAACGCCCTCTCCATTTCCTTACAGGAACGAATTAAGCAGATGGGAATGCTATCCAGTATTGGAGCCACAAAAGGGCAAAAACGCCTTAGCGTATATTTAGAAGCCTTCCTTTTGGGAGTGGTGAGCATACCCTTTGGATTGGTTGTTGGTATCCTGCTATCTGCTCTGTTATTAAGTGTGGTCAAGGCAGCTTTTGGAGAAACATTCACTTTTGGCATCGTAGAACTGTCCTTGAAAGTAAACGGATTGATCCTGCTCGTCAGCGGATTATCCGGCATTGCTTCTTTGTACTTCGGAAGTAGAAAGCCTGTGAAGCAAGCAGCTAAAATTACAGTTATTGAAGCGATCCGCCAGTCTAACAATGCGGTATCAAGAAAGAAATTCCGTGACGGAAAAATCGTTTCTTTGGTTTTTGGCATTTATGGTTCGTTAGCAGCAAAAAATATTAAGCGTAATCCAAAACGCTTCCGAGCGATTACCGGCTCTATTTTCTTGTCGGTGGTAATTGCCCTTTCCTTATATAGTTTCTCTGATTTTATGCTTTATCAGACATCCTTGGATATGAAGGAGGACGGTTCCTGTTATACTGATGTGATTTCGATGATTCAATACAAAGATATTCCTGTCGCAATCGGGGCATTATCGGATGAAAATATCACTGCGGATGTTTCCTATTCTTTTCAGCGATATATGACCGCTGAATTTTCGCAGGAACAAATCAATCCTGATATGCAAGGATATTTTATCAATGGTACGAAAGCAGAGGTATATGTCGTAGGATTGGACGAAGAACATTTTGTCTCTTTTTGCGATGAAAATGGATTCAGTCTGGATGTGACAAATTTCAATCATGGAATTTTGCTCAATCAGACTATGGGATACTATAATTCGGCACAAAATCGGGTAATTGCAGGCTCACCGTTTCTTATTGAACCGGGAACAGAAATCATTCCGCTGGGGGCATCCGAGGATGCCTTGCCGATTATCGTGGAAGAAATCGTTTCAGAAGAAAATGCAAATATCCAATCCATGTTTGTGAGAGATCGAGCTGTCCTCATCGTGCCTTTAAGTTATTTTAACTTGCTGATAGATGATAACGCCTATGTGGAAATGAGAATACAGACAGCACAGCATAAAGAAGCAATGGAATGTCTGGCTGACAGAGGATTTCCGCAAACTGTGGACATTGCAGCCGCAACGAATAATTCCAGACAGGTATATACGATTGCAAAACTGGTAATCTGCCTGTTCTCGATCCTGATGACGGTTATTATCAGCTTGAATGTTTGTAACACTATCTCGAATACGATTCATTTGAGAAGAAGCGAATTTGCTGTTCTGCGTTCTGTTGGTATGACTGCCAAAGGATTAAAATGTACGCTATTGCTCGAAGCTGTTTTGTACGGCGTAAAAGCATTGGTTCTTGCGTTGCCTGTGAGCTTTTTGATTCATTGTGCTATCTACTACTTCATATCGTCGGGTATGACACCATTTGCTTTTTATATGAACGGCGGTATTTATGCTCTTGCAGTTATGGCTGTCGGCGCTATGGTATGTATCGCTATGCTGTTTGCTGTTAGAAGCGTATCAAAGGTGGAAATTGTAGAGGAACTGAAATTGAGCAATATGTAATCATTCAATCTAACAAAGCAACTGAAACAGAGGTAATAGAAATTGCGTAAAAAGAAACTGGTAAAGAGAGTTGCAGGCATTGCTTTGACTGTTGGTGCAGTTATACTTGCCATTGTATGTGTTGGTAAAGTAAATCGCATTCAGAACGAAAAAGATATTATTGGCACATGGAAGGATGCAAATGCTGAGGAGATATTTACCTTTCAAGAAAACGGGGAACTTGCTGTGAGTAAAGATATGCCCGATTCGGGTCTATCCTGCGGTGACGCATATTATAGTTTTTCTTACTCGGATATAATCTGTGTTACACAGGGAAATAGTAGTGTAGAATTTGAGATAGAAGTAGATCAAAACGAATTGAAAATCTTCTTCATGGGACAAGAATATCTGGAATTGGAAAAGTAATGATTACAAATAAAAGAAAACCATTGAGCCGATAATTCGCATCCTTTGCGGACTAACGGCTCTGCATATATTTTGAACGCTATTTTCAGAAACATTGTGTTTTGCAGAAAAGCCCCTTGACAAATTCCATCTCAAAAGGCGATGCTTATGGAGTATGCCACACGCAACGGTTTCGGGAATTGCCAGTACTATGTTGATGATGGTTACAGCGGTACGAACTCTGACCGCCCTGCCTTTCAGGAACTTCTGGATGATATCCGGGAAGGAAAGGTGGCAACAGTCATTACCAAAGACCAGTCCCGACTTGGACGCAACCACATCGAAACCGGAACGTATATGGAAATCTTCTTTCCTGAACACGGTGTCCGCTATATTGCAATCAACGATGGTTATGATTCCAACGAGCAATCTCAGATGGATATTGCCCCGTTCCGAAACATCATCAATGAAATGTACGCCAAAGACACTTCCCGAAAGATCAAGAGTGCCCTTCGGACACGCAAGAAAAGTGGAAAGTATATCTCCAGCGGCGCACCGTTTGGCTACCAGAAAGACCCTGCCGACCACAATCACCTTGTGATCGACCCGAACACCGCCCCCGTTGTTGAGTATATCTATTCAATGGCAGAGGAAGGGCTGGGGCTTCACCGCATCGCCAAGCGGCTCCACGATGAAAAAGTCTTGAAGCCGTGTTACTACAAGAAAGAGATGTTTGGCCGCTTTATTGATGATGAAAAGATGTATGATTGGGACAGTGCCTATATCAGTCAGGTTCTGCACAGCCCAGTCTACGCCGGACACATCATCTACGAAGCCAAGCCCACCGTGTCCATGAAATCCAAAAAGCGGCGTTATATTCCGTTTGAAGAACGCGCTATCGTTCCGAATACACATGAAGCAATCATCCTACAAGACCGTTGGGAGAACGTGCAGCGAATCCTTTACAGCCGTTCCGGCTGCTTTATGTGCGATAAGACCGACTACGACAATATCTTCAAGGGCATCGTCCGCTGTGCAGACTGCGGCAGAACGATGTTAGTCAAGGTTGAGCACAGGCGCAAACGTAACAATGTTCTGGATCAGACCTTTTATTGTTGCAGCACTTATCGGAAATATGGTGCGAAAGCCTGTGACTCTCATAATTTGGAAGCCCGTGTTCTGCATGAAGCTGTCTTTGCGGACATTCAGGCACACGCAAAGGCCGCTGTGAGCAATCGGGAAGCCCTTGTGAAGAAGATTGCAAATCAGATGCACCTCCGGGTGTCCTCTGACCGGGCGCAGCACAAACGGGATTTGAAGCAGTGTAAAGCACGAATCGCAGAAATCGAAGACCTGTATGCAAAACTTTATGAGGACGTATCAAAGGGACTTCTCCCGGAGAAACGTTTTCAAATGCTTGCAGATCGCTACGACAAAGAACAGGCTGAACTGACCGAGAAGATTGAGCAGTACGAGCGGGAAGGCCGTGCTGAACACGATCAGCTGGACAAGATTCAGGATTTTATTGATGAAGTCAGCAAGTACGCTGGCATCACCGAACTGAACTATAAGATTCTGCATCAGCTGATTGACAAGATTCTGGTATCCAAAGCGGAAAAGATCGATGGCGAATACGTCCAGAAAATCCAGATTTTCTACCGCTTTATCGGCCCATTGGATGCCATCGAGTAACAAAGTCAGAAAAGTCACCTCCGAGAACTATCCTACAGACGCAGGACGCGAGGGAGAGCTGATTTTCCGGCTTGTTTACCAGCAAGCCGGGTGCAAAAAGCCATTTTCACGACTCTGGCTTTCCAGCATGGAGGACAGTGCAATCCGGGAGGGCTTTGCAACTCTGAAACCGTCAACTGAATACGATGCCTTGTATCAGGCTGCACTCTGCCGGGAACGTGCCGACTGGATGGTCGGCATTAACTGTTCCCGGCTTTTTTCGTGCCTGTACGGTCAGCCTTTGGCGGTCGGGCGTGTTATGACCCCGGTACTGGCGATGACGGTCGTGCGCGAAGCGGCGATTGCCGCCTTTGTGCCGGAAAAGTTTTACACGGTGGCTTTGTCATTTACGGATGGCGGTACGGCATCCAGCAAGCGATTTTCGCAGAAGTCAGATGCCGAGACGCTGCTTAAAAATTGCAGAAAGGAGGCTCACACCACCGTGCAGAAAGTCGAGCGCAAAGAGAAAAACGAGAAGCCACCGCTGCTCTACGACCTGACGACCCTCCAGCGTGATGCGAACCGCCTGCTGGGGTACAGCGCACAGCAGACCTTGGACTATGCGCAAAGTTTGTACGAGAAAAAACTCATCACCTATCCCCGCACGGACAGTCGTTTCCTGACCGATGATATGGCGGCATCCCTGCCGGAGCTGGTGGCGACTGCCGCAGGAGCATTTGATTTTCACGAAGATGTTCCTGTTCATGCGCAGCAGGTCATCGACAGCAGTAAGGTCACAGACCACCATGCACTGCTGCCTACGGCAAGCGTGGCAAAAGCCGATTTGTCTGCACTGCCCGCTGGGGAACGGAGAATCCTGCGGCTGGTCGTTGCACGGCTACTCTGTGCTGTGGGCGAAGCTCACCGCTATGCCGAAACCACCATGACCACCCTCTGCGCTGGCGAGGAATTTACCGCCAAGGGCAAAGTGGTGCTGTCGGATGGCTGGAAAGGCATCGAGCGTAAAATGCTGGGTGATCTGCTGGGCAAGAAAAAGGAGCCTGCTGTCCTGCCGGATGTGCCGGAGCAGAGCGAATGCGGCATTACCGGGGCCGAACTGAAAGAGGGGCAGACCTCAGCTCCAAAGCATTTTACCGAAGATCTGCTGCTGCACTCGATGGAAACCGCCAGTGCAGACAGTATGCCGGAGGGTGTGGAGCGTCAGGGCATCGGAACTCCGGCGACCAGAGCCGCCACCATCGAAAAGCTGGTGCAGAAGGGCTTTCTGGAGCGGAAGGGCACCAAAAAGACCAAGGTGCTTCTACCCACCGACAAGGGGAAAGCCCTCATCACCGTGATGCCCGAAGAAATCCAATCCCTGGAAATGACCGCCGACTGGGAAACAAAGCTGCTGCGCATTGAGCGTGGCGAGATGGAGCCGGAAACTTTTATGACTGAAATCAAAGAGATGATCTCCTCGCTGGTAACGACCACCGAGGCTGCGAAAGGAGCGAATGCGCTTATGAAAAACAAAATCGTTGGTGTCTGCCCGAACTGCGGTGCTAATGTTGTGGAGCGTGAAAAGGGCTGGTTCTGCGAGAACCGGGAGTGCCGTTTTGTGCTGTGGAAGGACAATGCGTTCTTCAAGCGTTTGGGCAAGCGTCTGGATTCCCATGTGGTGGACAAGCTGCTGCGGGATGGTCGGGTCCGCCTGAAGGACTGCAAGAGTGCCAAGGGCAAGACCTACAACGCCACCGTGCTGCTGTCCTGTGAAGCCGATGGCCGCAGCAAGTTTTCTCTGGAATTTGAGGGTGGTTGCTGATGGAGCAGAAAAAAGAAGCGGTTTACCTTATCAACGATGAACGCTATCTCCACCTCCGGGAAAACGGTGCAGGAGTCGGCTTTGCCACCTACAACAAGGTAACTGGTGAGCCGCTGGAAAACGGGCAGATCTCGGAAAAGAACCTGCCGCCCAATGGCAGGAACGCCATTTCTGCCGCCCGGAACTGGTATCTGTTTGAACTTTCGGACGATGACCGTATGGCCATCCAACAGGAAAGCGTAAAGATCCTCGAAAACATCCCGCAGGCGGGCATCGGCAGACGGCGCATCTGGGAGCCGGAAACGCTGCCGATGGATATTCGTCTCATCAACAGCCACTATGATGACCTCTATCGCATTCCAGATGGCGGCGTGATTCAGGTGGATTACCCGGATGGGCGCAGTTTTACGGCACGGGTGGAACATCTGGATGATTATCACTTTGACATGGGCGGTCTGGGCAGTGTGTTCCACATCTGCCAGTTTGCCGAAGTCATGGAACGAAACCATGCAGACTTCTACCCGGAGATTCAGACACAGGACGAGCAGGCGGCGTGGGAACTGGGCGGCAAAGGCTACCTTGCCATCCAGTCCTGTGAGGATGGATGGGACTACACCCTCTACCACAGCGATTATTCCGTGATGGACGGCGGGCAGTTGGATGCCCCGGAACTGACCATTCAGGAAGCCCGTGAGCAGATTCTGGAAGCGCACCACATGGAAAAGGGGCGACGGCTGTTGCAGGACTACGATGCTGTCATGGACAAAGTTGCGGAAGCCGAGGAACTGAGTGCAGACCATCGCCCTTCAACACTGGAAAAGCTGGCAGAACTGGCAGGCGATACGTCTGCGCCAAAATCGTCTGCACGTTCTGCGCCAGAACTGTGAGGTGGACGATGCAGCAAAAATGGAACCAGAATTTTGACGGTGAAGCCATGACGGACATCCCGCAGAAGTTTCTGAACGCAGGATGCGATGTTTATATGGTGATGCAGCTGCGGCATGACGAAAAAATCTTCGATGAAAGATTTGCTTCTATGCGGGAGTTGATTCGTCGAGGCAAAACGCCCGACCCGGAGCATTACGAGGTCACCTACTATGCTGATCTGCCCGCCATGTGGCAGGATGTGCCGAACAACGAGGTTTTGGAAGAACTGTTTCAGGTGTTCAACCTCTCCCGTCCGCAGGATTTTGAGGGACACAGCCTGTCGGTTAGCGATGTGATCGCACTCAAACGCAATGGCGAGGTGTCTGTGCACTATGTGGACAGCATCGGCTTCAAAGATTTACAGGGGTTTCTGGACAAGCAGCCGGAGCGCCCTTCTGTTTTGCAAACTCTCAAGGAGAAGTGCGATGCCCCGGAGTGCAATCCCACCGTCTGCCGGAAAGCGAGGGATGCGCATGAACTTTAACCATGAAGAACTCATGCTGATGATGCTCTACAACACTGGCACCCGGATGGGACTTATCCACGAACTGCGGCTGATGCAGTGCTACCTGATGCCCGATGAAACCGCCCTGCGGGAGTTGTCGGAAGGTGTTATCGAAAAGCTGAAACTGTTGACCGATGCGGAGTTTGGCGAGTTGGAATTTCCCCCGGACTGATTATTGCCGCCTGCGGGCGGCGTACATAAAGTATTTTGTTCTTCCAAAAGATATGCTATAATCAAATTAGACAAAATTCCTCTCTTCAAGCGATTTCTCCGCAATTTTCCTGTGGCTCTGCTCGTATCAAAAATAAGGGACCGATTTTTAATTGTCAGAACGGAGGAACCATTATGGCAGTCTTTGAAAAGACCATCCGGAATCAGAATTTTGACCAGCTGCTCCGGAAGCTGGAACAGGAGATTCCGGACAGCAGCTGGTCGGCCAATCTGGAAGCAGGCAGTGACTTCAAAGAAGGCGACGCCCGGTGCAGTGTCCGTGTGTTTGAGCGGTACAGCATGATGAGCGGCAACCGCCTGAGCCTGACTCTGACCCTGTTCCAGAATGGAGACAGTCCGATCCGCCTGTCTGCCATCACCGCAGGCGGCAGTCAGGCGGTGTTCTTCAAGGTGAACACCCTCGGAGAAGAATCCTTTCTGGACGATGTAAAGGACCTGCTGGAAGAAATTTTGGAGGAGTAAAATGTTTTTTGGATGGTTTGACGCTATATTCAGCTTCATTTTCCCAATCCTGTTCCTGCTTTTTATTGGAATGTTTTTCTTTGCTCTAATTTCAAATCTCCGCACATGGAACAAAAACAACCACTCGCCGCGGCTTACCGTTCCGGCAACAGTGGTAGCAAAGCGCACCGATGTTTCGCATTCCAGCAGTGCCAATGCCGGAGATATGTCCGGTGCGCACGGATACGACACTAGCACATTTACATCGTACTATGTGACTTTTCAGGTGGAGAGCGGCGACCGGATGGAATTTGAAGTGGACGGAAGCGATTATGGTCTGCTCGTGCAGGGCGACATCGGAAAGCTGAGTTTTCAGGGCACCCGCTATCTTGGGTTTGAGCGGAGCTAAGTGTTTCTTACATTATATAGTATGGAGTGCTGTATGAACGATTTGTTTATCCAAGGGCTGACCATCGACTGGAACAGAGTTCGCCCATACAATTATGTTC
>NZ_JAFREK010000032.1:0-36459 GCF_017377535.1 Faecalibacterium sp. Marseille-Q4137 | reverse complement strand
AAATCCGCCTCTGGACACCCTCATCCGCGGGGGTGCTATTGCTTTGATCTTTGTCGCGCACAATTTCTTCTTTGTCCCGCCCTTTGGCCCCCCCCCCCCCGACGCCAACCCCCCCCCGGCCCTCCCCCCCAACCAGAGCGCCACCCCCGCCGAGGAGTCCCGCACCCGCCTGCGCCAGCGCATCCATGCAGAAGCTCTCGCCGACGAAGATGACGACGAGGATGAGACTGAGGAAGTATAATCCCCCAGATACAGCAAAACGAGGACAGCCATTGGCTGTCCTCGTTTTTTGCTTCAATCGTCGTAATGTCCCTTGCACTGATACACTTCGATCAGATCATTTTCAATGCGATAGACCAGCCGGTTCACATCATCGATCCGGCGGCTCCAATACCCGCTGAGATTTTCTTTCAGCCCTTCCGGTTTTCCAATGCCTTCATACGGGCTGCGCGAAATATCCTTGAGCAATGCGTTGATCCGTTTCAGCGTCTTTTTATCCTGAGACTGCCAATACAGATATTCCGCAAAGGCCCGCTCCGTGAAGGTGATCTTACTCATGTTCCATAGCCTCAAGCTCTTCCAGCGTTCTCGTTACAGTCTTTCCCTGACGCATTTCCTCAATGCTGTCATTCAGGGCGGCCATATTGGATGCACTATAAAAGGGATCCATCGAGACTTCAAACGGAATGCGTTTTTCACGCGTCATCTTCTTGGCCAGCATGGTGATGGCTGTTGTCATCGAAAGGCCCAGTTCATTGCAGATTTCATCAAAATCCCGCTTCAGGTTCTCATCCATCCGGACACTTACCGTCGTCATACTCTCACGCTCCTTTGTCACTTTTATTATATTCATATCGTGCGACATTGTCAATACATCGTTGCACAGATTTGTGCAAAAGAAACACCCTGTACATTTCTGCACGGGGTGTTTCTCATCACTGCATCTTAAAGTTCAGATTTATGCGTTGGTCTCGCCGCCCTCAACGACCAGCTCATCCTCATAGTCGAGACCGTAGGTATCCACCAGCGTCTCCTCGTAATCCTTGTGGAAGAAGCTCTCCTCGCCCAGGCTCTTGATCTCGTCGTTGATCCAGTCCAGCAAAGTGGTGTTGCCCTTGCTCACAGCGGGGGCGATGGTATCCTGGCTGCCCAGAGAGGGGATGCCCACCGTGTAGCCGGAGTTCTGCTTTGCAAAAGCGATGACCTCGGTGTTGTCGTTGGCCCATGCTACGCCATTGCCGTTTTCCAGCGCGTTCTTGGCGGTCGCATAGGAATCATACTTCTGCAGGGGAATGTCGGGATATTCCTTGGTCAGGTAGGTCTCGGCGGTGGTGCCGGAAATGACGATCATCTGATCGTCGGCGTTCCAGTTGTCCAGGCTGGTGATGACATTGCTGTCGGGAGAGATGACACCCAGTGCAACATTCATGTAGGGCAGTGCAAAGTCCACCTCCTCAGCGCGCTCGGGCGTAACGGTGAAGTTTGCCAGAATGATATCGACCTTGCCGGTCTGCAGGTACTCAATGCGGTTGGCAGCCTCTGTGGAAACGAAGTTAGCCTCCACGCCCAGATCCTCGGCCAGGCGGCGGGCGAAGTAGACATCATAACCCTGATACTCGCCGTTCTCATCCACATAGCCGAACGGGTTCTTGTCGGAGAAAACGCCGATGTTCACGGTGCCGTCCGCCTTGATCTCGTCCAGCGTGCGGAACACGTCACTGCCCACAGCTGCGGCACTGCCGGATGCAGCAGAGCCGGAAGCGGCAGAGGAGGAGGATGCGCTGCCGCCGCAGGCAGAAAGCAGGGCGGCGGTGGAAACTGCGCCCAGACCCAGCAGGAAGGCACGGCGAGAGATCTTGTTAATTTTCATGGTAGTAACTCCTTTCCTTTCTTTCCCATATAAAAATCTATCCATGATCTGTGACATCATTTCACAGCATCAGACAAAAAGGTTCAACGTGGAAATGGGCTGCTGCGCATTTCTCACTGCTTTGCAACCGCATCAAAGGTGAACGTGCGCAGGAAGCGCTGTGCACGTTCGGTCTGCGGGTGGTCGAAGAAGTCCGCCGGGGGCGCTTCCTCCACAATACGGCCATCGTCCAGAAACAGCACCCGGCTGGCAATTGCCCGGGCAAACTGCATCTCGTGGGTGACGATCACCATAGTCTTGCCCTCACGGGCCAGGTCGAGCATGACATCCAGCACCTCGCGCACCATTTCAGGGTCAAGGGCGGCGGTCACTTCGTCGAACAGCAAAATCTCGGGGTGCATACAGAGCGCGCGCACAATGGCGACGCGCTGCTTCTGACCACCCGAAAGCTCCCGGGGGTAGCTGTTCTTTTTGGCCAGCAGGCCCACGCGGTCCAGCAGGGCCTCGGCTTCCTGCTGCACCTCAGCCCGGGGGCGCTTCTGCACCTTGGTGGGAGCCAGCAGGATATTTTCCAGCACGGTCAGGTGCGGGAAAAGCTCATAGCTCTGGAACACCATGCCGATGCGCTGGCGCAGGGCCGCCAGATTCTTGCCGCCGTAGGCGACCGTCTCACTGCCCAGCTTCACCCGGCCCGCCTGCACCGGCTCCAGACCGTTCAGACAGCGCAGCAGGGTGCTTTTGCCGCAGCCGGAAGGGCCCACCACAACGATGACCTCACCGGGCTTGACGGCAAAGCTGACATTATCCAGAACATTGGTCTTGCCATCGTAGCTTTTTACCAGATGGTCTACAGTCAGGATCGGCTCTGCCATAACAGTCACTTCCATTTCTTTTCGAGATAACCGGCCAGCAGGCTGATGGGCCAGCAGGCCAGAAAATACATGATAAACACGGTGAGGTAGATGCCAAACGCCGCGTTGGGGCTGGCGGTGCGGTTGGCCTCAATGATCTGCTGGGCCACCTTGAGCACCTCCACCACACCGATCATCAACACCAGGCTGGTGGTCTTGATCATGCGGGTGATGAGGTTGATGGACAGCGGGATGAGCCGCCGCACCGTCTGGGGGATGATGATGTACCAATAGGTCTGCGCCCGGCTCATGCCCAGCGCCTCGCTGCTCTCATACTGATGCTTCGGGATGGCGATGAGGGCACCGCGGACGAGATCGCTCATCTCGGCCGTGCCCCAGAGCACGAACACAATGACCGCCGCCGTCTCATGCCAAGGCTCAGGGCACTTTCGGTCTGGATGGGTTCAATGGCTTCCAGCCCGCTGCGGAAGGCCTCGGCCATGTAGCTGCCGCCCAGAAAGGCAAGGCCTGCAATGCCGCAGAGCTCGGCGTTGGTCTTGATGCCGATCTTGGGCAGGCCGTAATAAAGAAAGAACAGCTGGACCAGCAGCGGCGTGTTCCGGCTGAGCTGGATATAAGCGCCCACGATACGGCGCAGCACCGGCACCTTTTCGTACTGGAGCACGGTGCAGACAAGGCCCACAAGGATGGCCCAGAAGATACCGGCCACACCCAGACGCAGGGTGAGCCAGGCCGCTTTTTCATACTGCGGCAGATATTGCGCCATCACATTCCAGTCCATGTCTGTTCCCCTCCTTTTCTCCTGATCTTGCGGATGTTTGTTTCCGTTGGCCGTATGATATACCCATTTCCCTAGAATGTCAATAGGTTAATAGGTTTTTTGTTGCACAAATTCCGGTCAAATTGATAAACAAGCTATTCATCGCTGATTTTTCACTTCTGCTTTTCCACGCAAAAACGCCGTCTCTTGCCTTTTTGCACAAGAGACGGCGGGGTGTTTTGGGGATTTAGTTTTGTTTTTCGAGAAGCTGGTCTACCTTTTTCTGAATTTCTTTGTTGTCGCCCTCATAGTTGATTTCTGATAATGCAAAGCAGCACTCAAATGCAGAATTACCAATCGTCGAGATTTCTTTTCCCAAAAATACCGTTTTCAAAGAAATACAGTTCGCAAATGTATGCGGTCGGATCTCTCCCTTTATCTCTACTCTTGCCCGGGCCAACTTCTCACAGTTTGCAAAAACGCAGTCATCTTCCAACTTTACATTCTCTGGAAGGTCCAGTTCTCGCAGTCCGGTACTTGCAAATGCCGAATTAGAAAGCTCTAGCCCACTATTCTCCGGAAACTCTACCTTTTGCAACGCAGCACAGCCAAAAAAAGCTGACGCACCGATTTTGATCAGCGATTTTGGCAGCTGCACAGATTTCAGATTATAACACCCTGAAAATGCGGCAAAGCCAATCTCCGTAACGCCTTCCGGGATACTCACCGATTCCATGGTGGTATTATTTTTGAAGCATCCTGAATCAATTTTGGTAAACTTCCCGCTGGGCAGAACAACATCCTTTTGCTTGCCGGTATCGTAGCTTTTCAGCACGCCATTCACGATCAATGGATTCTCTTTTTCCGGCACGCTGGATGCTGGCGGCTCCGGTTCACTGGAAGAAGCCGATTCCGAGGGCGCGGGCACTTCCTCCGGCTGAGAGGGAGCCGATACCTCACTGGAAGCGGGCGGTTCCGCAGGCGCGGGCATCTCTCCCCCGCCGCAGGCAGAAAGCAGCACGGTACCGCACAAAAACAGTGCTGTGCACAGAACGGTCCTCCATTTCATAGCGAGCCTCCTATTCTGCCCCGCAGGGGCCATCTTCTTTTTTTCAGAACACTTTGCGGCACTCCACCACAAGGCCGACCACCCGCACCTGCACCCGTTTCAGATCATAGATCTGGGGCTGGTGCACGGGGTTGAAGCTTTTGGGGGTCAGGACCACAAGGCTTCCCTCCTGACGGAAATATTTCACAGTGGCTTCATCGCCGTTGACCATCACCACGGCAAGCTGGCCGTTTTCCACCTCCGGCTGCTCCCGCACCAGGATCTCATCGTTTTCCGAAATGCCCACGGCGTTCATGCTGTCGCCCCGGACACGGAGCCAGAAGTACCGTGCCCCGTCCTTCCGGGTGATGGGGATGTAGCCCTCAATGTTTTCTTCCGCATACATGGGCAGGCCTGCACGCACCGTGCCCAGCAGCGGAGCCGTGAGAGCGGGATCGAACGGGACAGCTCCTTCGGGCAGCTTCCGCTCCTCCTGCACCGACGGGAAGGCTTCGCCCAGCAGTTCCCCCACCGGCACGCCAAAATAGGCGGACACCTTGGCCAGCGTCTCGCCCGATGGGGTCGCCCCGGTGTTTTTCCATTTGGTCACTGTGGAATTGCTCAAGCCCATCTCCTGCGCGGCCCGGCTGCGGCTGATTCCTCTGGCCTGACACAGGGCCGTGTAGCAGTCATAAAACACAAATTTTGCACTCCTTCTTGTGCAGAACGCCGGTTTTCTAACCGAATTCAGATTTTCCCTTGACTTTCTGAATTTAATCAGATATTATAGCTTCACAAGCTGATTTTGGTTAGATTTTATCCACCAAACCATCTGCGGTCTTTTCACAATCTTACCGGAAACTCTAACCAAAGTCAAGCTTTTTGAACGTAAAAACCACGACAAAAGGAGTGAAACTGTATGATCGAACGTCAGATCCATTTATCCTCGGGCGGCGGGGCTGCTTTGCAGGGGTACGATGGCCTGCTCCGCTTCGGCTACACCAGAAACCGGGGCATCTACGCCCTGCGGGTGGAAGCCGACGGCGAGTGGCAGGGCATGACCCTGCGGGCCTTCTGGCACCTGCCGGATGGGAACGCTGCCCCCTCCACGCTGGTGGCAGACGGCCTTGTGGAGGTACCCGCCCTCATCACGGCTGTGCCCGGGGAGGGGCGCATCACCTTTGAGGGCACCGATGGCACCCGCACCCTGACCAGCGCAGACGTGTGCTACTGCGTGGCCGAAAATTCCGGCACTGAGGACAGCACCCTGCCACAGCCCGGCACGCCCGCCTGGCAGGCCCTGCTCGACCGGCTGAAAGCAGCTGTGGAAAGCGGTGCATTCCGGGGCGAAAAGGGGGAACCCGGACCACAGGGAGAACCCGGTGCCGCAGGACCCACCGGCCCTAAAGGAGAGCCCGGCCCGCAAGGCCCGCAGGGAGAACCCGGCCCCCAGGGTCCAAAGGGTGACCCCAGCGATCCCGGCCAGTGGGAGCTGCTGGAAAAGGTGTCCCTGAACGCCGCCGCTGCCAGCTTTGAGCGCACCTTTCCCACCGAACTGCAGGCGCTGAAGGTGCTGTTTCAGGCAGGCAGCAGCCAATCCAAGGGCACGCTGCACTGGGTTTGCAGCACCAGCGATGGTGCTCAGCTGCTCAGTGCTTCTGCCCCCTGTGCCAGCAGCTCGATGTCCAGCCCGCCCACCCGCACCTTTGCCAGCTTTCAGGCACTTCCCTGCTTCGGGCAGTATCTCTGTTTTGCCGCATCCGGCACCACGGGTGCACCGCCTGCGGTCGTTCTGCCTGCCGGAAGCGGCGGCCAGAATGTGGATGCCAGCCAGAAGCTCGGCAGGCTGACCCTGACCGTGGACACCAACGTCCGGCTTGCCGCCGGTGCCACGATCGAGCTGTGGGGCGTTCCAGCCTGAGCAGGCGCACCGAAACCGTTTCCGACGGAACTTTCGGTAAAATTTCTTTCACTTTCCATGAAATTTTCGTGTTTTGCCTTGATGCATCTTCCATATTTTGTTATACTGGTTAAAAAGCGGAAAGTGGGGAATCGGCCATGGATGTCCCTGTTCGGTTTATCGATTCGATCGTCAACAATCCCCTGCTGATGCAGTTTCTTGTGCATCGGTGGTTTTTTCTGCTGGAATATGACCCCCGTCTGGATCAGCTGCGGGTCTACGATACCCGGAGCTGCACGCTGGAGACACTGGATGCCTACCTTGGCTCCGAGAAGCCGGAGCACGCCACGATCTTCGCGGAGGACCGCTGGAAGATGCGCGCCCTGCTCACCGGTGAGCTGTACGGCCCGCTGGAGATGCGCTTTGTCTCGCCGGAGGGGGTGTATTATTCCCGGGAGGTGGATGCCCGCCCGGTCGAGGACCCCGCCCGCGGCACGCTCTATGTAGGCTACGCAAAGGACATCACCGACCAGAAGAATCAGACCCAGGAGCTGCTGGAGCAGGCCCGCCACGATTCCCTGACCCAGCTGTATAACAACCGCACCGGCAAGGAGCTCATTGACCGCTATCTGCAGGCCAAAGATCCCTATGCCTCCTGCGGAATGCTGGTCATCGACCTGGATTTTTTCAAGAACGTCAACGACTGCTACGGCCATCTGTTCGGCGACAAGGTCCTGCAGGAGTTTGCCCGGCTGCTGCGCACCCTGTTCCGCTCCAGCGACATTCTGGTGCGGTTCGGCGGTGATGAATTTGTGGTGTTTCTGAAGGATATCCCCAACACCACCCTGCTCCAGAAGACCCGCCAGCTTTCGGAATCCGTGCAGCAGGTAAAGTTCTGGGAAAACGATTACCGGATGACCTGCAGCATTGGTGCCTGCTTCCTGCCTGAAAACACAGCGGGCTATTCCTTTGACCAGCTGTTCGAAAACGCGGACTGGGCCCTGTATCAGGCCAAGCAGAACGGCCGCAACCAGTATGTGTTCTGCGATAATCTGCGGCGCTATGCCCAGGCGGTTCCTGCCGCCCCGGAAACGGCTGATATCGATGCACGCTACCTGCACAACGACCTGATCTCCACCGCCTTTGAACTGTTTGAGAAGAACAACAGCTTTGAGACCGCCATTCCCCTCTTCCTGAAGATCGTCGGCATCCGGCTGCAGCTGGACCGCATCACCATTGTGGACACCCGCATCCGGGAACGCAGCATCTCCCGGCAGTTCCAGTGGACCTCTCCCCGCGCGGAGCCGGTCCCCCTGAACGGTGAATCCTATACCAAGGAGGACTTCCTGACCCTGTTCCACAGCTATGATGAATACGGCACCACCGTGCTGCAGGCCGACAACATGGGGATGTACTCGCCGCAGGGGCGCGCGCTGCTGATGCAGGGCGGGGCCCAGACAGTGGTCTACGCTGCCATGTACGGCGAGGGCGAATATCAGGGTGCCATTGCCTATGTGGTGTGCGGCAGCAAGCGGTACTGGACACCCCAGAACCGCCGGGAGCTGGGCGAGATCACCAAGATCATCAACGCCTACCTGAGCAAGCATCTGGCCGTGAACGCCGTGAGCCGCGGCATGACCTCTGCCACCGATTTGAGCAGTATCAGGCCCAGCATTACCCGGAGGTACGCCTGCGGGTACGGATGGGTGTGTACGCCATTGAGCCCGGCTGCCTGAGCGCCTCGGCCGCCATCGACAAGGCAAATTTTGCCCGCAAGCAGGTGCACAGCAACACCCGCGTGTCTGCTGTCCAGTTTGACAAAAAGCTGGAGGTCAAGCAGACCCTGACCGGTGAGCTGCTGAGCGGCCTGCCGCAGGCGCTTGAGAACGGTGAGTTCAAACTGTACCTCCAGCCCAAGTTCTCGCCCAAGGATCTCTCGGTCATTGGAGCCGAAGCGCTGACCCGGTGCAGTTCCAACGCGCGGGGCACCGATTTTCTGCGGGAGATCGTGCATCTGGTCAAACGGCTGGGCTACAACGTCATCTGTGAGGGCATCGAGACCGAGGAGCAGGTGCAGCTCCTCCGCTCGCTGGACTGCGACGGCGCGCAGGGCTTCTGGTTCTCCAAGGCCATCCCGGCTGAGGAGTTCGAGCGGCGGTATCTCTGCGACTGAGACAAAAAAACACTCCCCTTCGGGCGGAACCGTGCGGCACACGGTCCTGTCCGAAGGGGAGTGTTGCTGTTTAGAAAGAATTATATCGTGGTCTCGACCCGGGGAGCCCCACCGGCGATCTCTTCTGCCGTCAGGGGGGCAGCCTGCGCCGGAGCGTTCAGGCGCTCCTTGGCGACTGCCAGCATCAGCTTGATGCGGTTTTCCTGGTTGACCCGGGTGGCGCTGGGGTCGTAATCGATGGGGGTAATATTGGCGCTGGGATACAGGGCGCGGATCTTGTTCACCATACCCTTGCCCACGATATGGTTGGGCAGGCAGCCGAAGGGCTGGGCACAGACGATGTTGCCGTAGCCGCCCTGCACCAGCTCGATCATCTCGGCGGTCAGCAGCCAGCCCTCGCCCATCTTGGCCCCCAGCGAAACAATGCCGTGGGGCTTTTCCACCAGCTCCTTGAAGGGCCCGGGGGCATAGAACCCGGCATCGGCTGTGGCCTTGAGCATGGCACGCTCCACGCTGTCCAGCCAGTTAAGCAGCTGATCGGTGCCCATCTTGACGGCCAGCTTGCCGCCGTAAAGGACATGATCCTCGCCCATATTGAAGATGCAGTACTGCACAAAGCCCATCAGGCCCGGGAAGTTCACCTCACAGTCCTGGCTCTCCAGGAACTTCTGCAGGTCGTTGTTGCCCAGGGGACTGTATTTGACGTAGATCTCGCCGACTACGCCCACCTTGACCTTGGGCACCCGGGTCACGGGGATGGCCGCAAAATCCTTTGCAATGAGCGGGAAGGTGTGCTTCATTTCCCGGGCAGTAAAGCCTTTGCCGGCCAGCAGAACGCGGCCCAGACGCTCGACCCACAGATCGACCATCCGGTCAGCGGCTCCCTTTTCGTTCTCGTAGGGGGCCACCTGATTGCGCAGGGCACAGAGCATATCGCCGTAGAAAATGCAGGCCAGCGCGCGGCGGGCCAGCGGCAGGGTCATCTGGAAGCCGCTGTCTTTTTCCAGACCGGAGAAGTTCAGGCTGGCAACGGGGATCTGGGGATAGCCCGCCTTGACCAGAGCCTTGCGGAGCAGGTGGATGTAGTTGGAAGCACGGCAGCCGCCGCCGGTCTGGGTGATGAGCAGGGCCGTATGATCCAGGTCATACTTGCCGCTGTTCAGGGCATCCAGAAACTGGCCGATGACCAGCAGGGCCGGATAGCAGGTGTCGTTGTGGACATATTTCAGGCCCAGCTGTGCCACGGCGCTGCCGCAGTTGCCCAGGATCTCGCACTTGTAGCCGTCGTAGCGCAGGGCGTATTCCAGCAGCCGGAACTGGGTAATGGCCATGTTGGGGATGAGGATGGTGTGGGTCTGCTTCATCTCCGGGGTAAATTTTGGATAATTGTATTCCATAGGTTCCTCCTATGTATCAGGCTTCTGCCTTGGGGGCGGCCTTTTCCTCTGCCGCCTCGTCGCGCTCCTCCAGAGCGGCGAACAGGCTGCGCAGACGGATGTTGACCGCACCCAGATTGGTGATCTCATCGATCTTGAGCTGAGTGTAGAGCTTGCTGCCTGCCTGCAGGATCTCGCGGGTCTCATCGGTGGTAATGGCATCCACGCCGCAGCCAAAGGAGACCAGCTGCACCAGATCCATATCCTTCTGGGTGGTGCAGTACTTGGCCGCCGCATACAGGCGGCTGTGGTAGGTCCACTGGTTCAGCACACTGGTGGGGAACTTTTCCACCCGGTTGGAGATGCTGTCCTCGGTGACAACAGCCGCGCCGTGGCGGGTGATGAGGTGGTCGATGCCATGGTTGATCTCAGGGTCAACGTGGTAGGGGCGGCCAGCCAGCACGATGATGCGCTTGCCCTGACGGCGTGCCTCATCAATGATCTCGCTGCCCTTGACCCGGATCTGGGCCATGTGGGCCTCGTGCTCGGCGTAGGCAGCATCGGCAGCGGCCTGCACTTCCTTTTCGGAAATGCCGCCGAAGTATTTGGGCAGGACTTCCTTTGCCATCTTGCGGACAAAGTCCTTGGGGCGGTGGATGCCCACATAGTCATAGATAAACTTCTGGCCCTCCAGCTCGGGGCAGTTGCCTGCCAGAACTTCAGGGTAATAGGCCACCACCGGGCAGTTATAGTGGTTGTCGCCCAGACCCTCGTCAAAGTTGTAGGTCAGGCAGGGGTAGAAGATGGCATCCAGGTGCATCTGGCTCAAGGCCTTGATGTGGCCGTGGCTCAGCTTGGCCGGGAAGCAGGCGGTATCGCTGGGGATGGTGGCCTGACCGGCCAGATACAGCCCCCGGCTGGACACCGGGCTGGTGTGCACGGCAAAGCCCAGTCTGGTCCAGAAGGTGTGCCAGAAGGGCAGCAGCTCGTACATATTCAGGCAGAGCGGGATGCCAATGGAGCCGCGCTTGCCGGGCACAGGCTTGTAACCGGCCAGCAGCTGCTGCTTGTAGGCGTACAGATTCAGGCTGTCGTCCTCGCTCTTACCGGTCACGGGCTTATCGCAGCGGTTGCCGGAGATGAACTTGCGGCCATCGGCAAAGGTGTTGATGGTGAGCTGGCAGTGGTTGCCGCAGCCGCCGCACTTGACACTGACCACCTTCTGGTCGAAGGCTTCCAGCTCGGCCAGATTCATCATCCTGGAAGTTTCCTGATGGTTCTTATGGCTCTGGCGCTGGCCGAACAGGGCCGCGCCGTAGGCACCCATCAGGCCCGCGATGTCGGGGCGGATGACCTCCACGCCCATCTCTTTTTCAAAGGCGCGGAGAACTGCCTCATTGTAGAAAGTACCGCCCTGCACCACGATCCTGCGGCCCAGCTCCTCGGGGCTGGATGCGCGGATGACCTTGTACAGCGCGTTCTTGACCACACTGATGGACAGACCGGCGGAAATGTTCTCGATGGAAGCACCGTCCTTCTGAGCCTGCTTGACCGAGCTGTTCATAAACACGGTGCAGCGGCTGCCCAGATCCACGGGGCGGTCTGCGAACAGGCCGAGAGCGGCGAACTTCTTGACATCATAGCCCAATGCCTGAGCAAAGGTCTGCAAAAAGCTGCCGCAGCCGGAGGAGCAGGCCTCGTTCAGGAAGATGTTGCTGATGGCACCATCCTCGATCTTGAAGCACTTCATGTCCTGACCGCCGATATCGATGATGAAATCTACATCGGGCATAAAGTATTTGGCGGCGGTAAAGTGAGCCACCGTTTCCACCAGACCATAATCACAGCGGAAGGCGTTCTTGACCAGTTCCTCACCGTAGCCGGTGGTGGTCACGCTGGCCACCTGCAGGCCGGGGTGCTCCCGGTAGATCTTGATCAGCTGTTCCCGGATCAGGGGCAGCGGGTTGCCAAGGTTGGGCTGGTAATTGGTGTACAGGATCTGGCTCTTCTCGTCCACCACCACCAGCTTGACGGTGGTGGAGCCGGAGTCGATGCCGATATGCACCGGGCCGCACTGGGCGCTGAAAGGCACATGAGGCACTCTGTGGGACATGTGCCGGGCATGGAATTCCTCGTACTCCTGCTTGTTGGCAAAGAGCGGAGGCTCACTGGCATAAGTAGCGGTGGCGGCGTACTGGTCCAGCGCGTCGGCCACTGCGGAGAGGTCGAACTCCTTGTCCGCATAGAGGGCGGCACCCAGCGCCACATAGAGCAGGCTGTTCTCGGGGCAGGTTCCGGTGACCCCCAGCGCCTCATCAAAGCTCTTGCGCAGCACGCTGCTGAAGGTCAGCGGCCCGCCCAGATACAGGATATTGCCCTTGATGGGGCGGCCCTGTGCCAGACCGGCAATGGTCTGGTTGACCACCGCCTTGTAGATGCTGGCGGCGATATCCTCCGTGCGCGCGCCCTGATTGATGAGGGGCTGTACGTCGCTTTTGGCAAACACGCCGCAGCGGGACGCGATGGTATAGGTGCGCTCGGCCTTTTCCGCGGCCTTGTTCATCTCGTCGGCACTCATCTTCAGCAGGGTGGCCATCTGGTCAATAAAGGCACCGGTGCCGCCGGCACAGCTGCCGTTCATGCGGACCTCGGTGCCGTTGGTCAGGAACAGGATCTTTGCGTCCTCGCCGCCCAGCTCGATCACGCAGTCGGTGGCGGGCACAAACCGCTTGACTGCCACACGGGTGGAGAACACCTCCTGCACAAAGGGCACGCCGCAGCTGTCGGCCAGGCCCATACCGGCAGAACCGGAGATGCTCAGCAGAGCCTTGTTTCCGTGCAGGTGCTCTGCATCGATGCGGCGCAGCAGCTCCTGCGCCTTTTCCAAAATATGGCTGTAATGACGCTCGTATGTTGAATAAATCAGCGCATCATGTTCGTCCAGCACCGCGCACTTGATGGTGGTGCTTCCGATGTCAAGACCTACTCTCACTTGCTTTTCCTCCTGAGGAACAATATAAAAATACAGTTGTATTATACTCAAAAATCGGGATACAATCAATCCAGTCACCACATTTTACACGCAAAAAATAGTATTTTCCGCTCAAAAAGTTAAACATTTTGTTAAATTCACGAATACAGCCCCCCTGTTTTTCTACATTCCGGTTAAGATTCTTTACTCAGAGTGATTTTTACACAAAAACGCCCTGCCCCGGAAAAGCCCGGAGCAGGGCGCTGAATATCGTATCATTCCATTTTATCGGACAACAGGGCAAGCTCCCGCAGGATCTGCCAGCGCAGGCCATCAGCTGTGGTGAGTGCCGGATGGATGGTGTGCAGTTCCACGCTGCCCTCAATGGGAAACATCGTTCCGGCCAGCGGGATGCGCACCTCTGCCCGGGTACCGCTTCCGGCACCGCGCGGCGTGAGGGAAAGCACCCACCCCATGTGGGCGCAGTAGCGGCGGCAGAGCAGCAGCCCTGCCTGCACACCGCCCAGGAAGCGGCGGCGGTTCTCCATCCAGTTTTCACCGGTGGGCAGACCGCAGCCGTCGTCCTCCACGATCAGGTACAGATCCTCGTCGTCCCGGGTGAGCCGGATCTTGATCTGCCCGCCGGGGCTTACGGCCCGCAGAGCGTTGGAAAGCAGGTGGAACAGCAGCTGCTCGGCCTCCTGAGCATCCGCTTTGACATAGCAGCGCCGGAACGGGCTGTGATCCACGGTCAGCCGGATGCCCAGCTGCTTCTCGATCTCCGGGGCCATCTGGGCGGCCTCCATCAGGATCCAGCACAGGTCTACCGGCTTCATGGGCGGCTTGTCGTTCATCTCCACTTCCAGCAGACCCATCATTTCCCGCAGGGTGCGCTCCAGGCGGATGCTCTCCTGCCCCATATCCTCCAGCGCCTGCCGGGTCCTTTCGTCTCCGGTCCGGGCCAGATGCATCTGCAGGTATTCCCGGTTCTGGTCCATGATGCGCAGGGAGTGCAGCAGCACGCTCTCAAATTGTTTGCGGGGGAAATCCCCCATCCCGCTCTCTTTTGCCATTCCGTTCTCTCTCTTTTTTCTCATCGTCCGGCCTTCCGTCCCTGCGTTCCGCTGTCGATCAATTTCTGGCGGCCCGCATAGATCAGCTTGCCCAGGGTAACGCTATGCCCCATCAGGCCGTAATCCTGCTTGAATTTCTGCCAGGCTTCGGTGTTGTATTTTTCCACCCCGTCGATCAGGCGGCGCATCCCGCAGTCCACGGCGGCCACTGTGGTGTGGTGTTCCTCGGCCACAGTCTGCAGGATCTCCTTGCGCACGGCCAGCTTCCGCTCCGTGCCGCAGACGACCTGCAGCGCAGTGGTCAGATATTCACAGTTTACATCCGGCTGCTGGATGCCCCACTCCGCATAAAGCTGCTTGCAGAACGGCAGCACCCAAAAGATGCCGATGTCCGTGGAGCTGCGCAGATCCAGTAGCAGATCCAGCAGGCTGCTGCGCTCCGGCAGGTACTGCCTGCCGTCCGGCCGCAGGAACGATGCCGTGGCATCGCTGTACCAGTCATCCCCCTGCAACAGCAGCAGCGGGCGGTTATGCAGGCTGTTGAGCCGCTTGAGGAACTCATACCCATCCATATCCTCCAGCTGGCTCGAAAGCACCACGATATCCACACTGCGCTGCTGGCGCAGCTCCCGCAGCAGCTCCTCGCCGCTGTGGAAGCAGACACAGCAGATCGCAGGATTCTGCTCCTCCAGATAATTTTTCCGGACGCGGATCTCCCGCTCGTCGTAGCTCAAAAGCGCGACATGCAGCTTTGAAACGAGTCGTTCCGTCAATCCAACCTTCCCCTTTGCCTTAAAATTGCCGCACTTTTCTTCCGTGCGTACTGTACGATACTATTTTATAAGGCCCTGCGGAAAGATTCAATCCCCGAAAAAACGTCACTATGCGTCGAACCGTGCAGGAACGGCAGCTTTTTGCGTCTTGATTTCTGGCAATTTACGTCATAAAGTGTCGATTTTTGTTCCTTTCACCTTCTCCAGCATAACACCATCTTTCCAGAAAAGCAATGGTTTGTTCACAATCATCTGATACCATATCTACGTTATTTTGTTTTTTGTCCGGCATTTCCCACACGCCGCCGGGCATGCATAAGAAAGGCCTGCCTATGCTACAACTGAAAAAGATCCGCAAGGAATACAAAACCGGTGACCTTGTACAGACCGCGCTGAATGATGTCAGCCTGAACCTGCGCGACAGCGAATTCGTCGCCATCCTGGGCCCCTCCGGCTCCGGTAAGACCACCCTGCTGAACATCATCGGCGGCCTGGATCGGTACGACAGCGGTGACCTTGTCATCAACGGGATCTCCACCAAAAAGTACACCGACCGCGATTGGGACTCCTACCGCAACCACACCATCGGCTTTGTGTTCCAGAGCTACAACCTGATCCCCCATCAGACCGTTCTGGCCAACGTGGAGCTGGCCCTGACCATTTCCGGCATCTCGGGCGCAGAGCGCAAGCGCCGCGCCACCGAGGCACTGCAGAAGGTGGGGCTGGGCAATCAGCTGCACAAGCACCCCAGCGAGATGTCCGGCGGCCAGATGCAGCGCGTTGCCATTGCCCGTGCGCTGGTCAACAACCCGGATATCCTGCTGGCGGACGAACCCACCGGCGCGCTGGACAGCGAGACCAGTATCCAGGTCATGGAGCTGCTCAAGGAGGTGGCAAAGGACCGGCTGGTGGTCATGGTCACCCACAACCCGGAGCTGGCCCAGCAGTACGCCACCCGCATCGTGAACCTGAAGGATGGTGTCATCCGCTCCGACACCGCCCCCTACGAGCCCGACACCGCTCAGCTTGCCCCTGCCGTTCACAAGAACATGGGCCACTCCTCCATGTCATGGTGGACCTCGCTGACCCTGAGCTTCAACAACCTCTGGACCAAAAAGACCCGCACCCTGCTCACGGCCTTTGCAGGCTCTATCGGCATCATCGGCATTGCGCTGATCATCTCCCTGTCCACCGGTGTCAACCAGTATATCGCCGATATGGAGCGAGACACCCTTTCCGAGTACCCGGTGCAGATCCTGCGCAGCGGCATGGATCTGACCAGCCTGCTGTCTGCCGACCTGCCCGGCCAGACCGCCGCCCCCGACCTCGGCGAGGGGATGGTTCCAGTGCGCCAGCTCGTGACCCAGATGGTTTCCGGCATCACCTCCAACGACCTGAAGAGCCTGAAAACCTACCTCGAGAGCGACACCTGCAGCATCGGGGAGAGCGTTTCCTCGGTGGAGTATTCCTATAATGTACAGCCCCAGATCTACCGCCAGGACCCGGACGGCAGCATCCGGCAGGTGAACCCGGATTCCTCCCTTTCCGCTCTGGGCATCAGCTCCACCAGCTCGACCAACAACATGATGGCCAGCATGATGAACACCAGCGTGTTCTACCAGCTGCCCGCCAGCGATGCCCTGTATCATTCCCAGTACGAGGTCAAGGCAGGCCGCTGGCCAGAAAGCTACAATGAGTGCGTTGCCGTGCTGGGTGCGGATGGTTCCATCACCGATTATGCCCTCTACGCGCTGGGCCTGCGGGACAACGCCGAGCTGGACAAGATGATCCAGCAATTCGCCCAGAACCAGAATGTGGATGTGCCCGAAGATTTCAAGACCTACCGGTACAGCGATTTTCTGGGCCGCACCTTCAAGCTGGTCAACGCGGCCGACCGCTACCAGTACGATGATGCCCACAGCGCCTGGGTGGATAAATCGGACGACAAGGCCTTCCTGCAGGAGCTTGTGGCCAACAGCGAGACCATGACCATCGTGGGCGTGGTGCAGCCCAGGGAGAACGCCTCCGCCGCCATGCTGTCCTCCGGCATCGCCTATCCCGCCTCCCTGACCCGGCACGTCATGGACACCGCCGCCCAGAGCAGGCTGGTGCAGGACCAGCTTGCCGACCCGCAGACCAATGTGCTGAACGGTGAGCCCTTTGGAACCGAACAGACCACTGCCGTGGACATGGCTTCCCTCTTCTCCATTGACACCGACCAGCTCGAGAGTGCCTTCCAGTTCGACCCCGGCAAGCTGGATCTTGACCTGAGCGGCGCGTTCGACCTGAGTGACGGTTCCGTAGATTTTTCCTCCCTCATTGACCCGGACAGCTTCCAATTTGATCTGGCCGAAACGCCCGACATCGACATGAGCGCCCTGACGGACGTATTCGCCAACATGGACATTTCCATCCCCGCCGACAAAATGCAGCAGCTGGCCCAGAAGGTGATGACCGGCTACAAGGATTACATCATCGGCAACGGCATTCTGGGGCTGGACAAGATCGGTTTTGACCAGTATCTTGCCAGCGACCAGTTCCAGCAGCTGATGAAGGATTCCATGGGCAGCCTCATTGATACCGCTGCCCTGCAGGAGCAGTTTACTGCCGCCATGCAGCAGGTCATGGGCAGCGTGATGGCAAACTTCTCGGAACAGATCGCCGCCGAATTACAGGCCCAGCTGGGCACTGCCATGGAGCAGGCCATGGGCCAGATCAGCACGAACCTGCAGAGTCAGATGACCGAGCGCTTCTCCTCTCTTGGCAGCCAGATGGAAAGCGCGCTGAAGATCGACGCAGATGCGTTCCGGAATGCCATCCGATTCAACATGACCGAGGACGATCTGGCGGAGTTGATGAAGTCGAAAATGATGTCCACCAGCGCCACCTATGAAAGCAACCTGCAGGCCTTTGGTTATGCCAGCGAGGACGACCCCAGCCAGATCAACATCTATCCGCTGGACTTCGAGCAGAAGGCGAAGGTCCTCAATGTGCTGGACAGCTACAATGCCGCCATGCGTAAGCAGGGCGCGGAAGACAAGGTGATCCAGTACACCGATGTGGTGGGCACCCTGATGACCTCCGTGACCAGGATCATCAACATGATCTCCAACATGCTGGTGGCCTTTGTCTCCATCTCGCTGGTGGTCTCCTCCATTATGATCGGCATCATCACCTATATCAGCGTGCTGGAGCGCCGCAAGGAGATCGGCATCCTGCGTGCCATCGGTGCTTCCAAGCGGAACATCTCCGAGGTGTTCAACGCCGAGACCTTCATCATCGGCCTGTGCTCGGGCCTCATGGGCATCGGCCTCAGCAGACTGCTGCTCATTCCGGGCAACATGCTCATCCAGAAGATCGCCGTCGGCACCAGCGTAGTGGCCGTTCTGCCCTGGAAGGCCGCTGTGGTGCTGGTTGCATTGGCAACTGTGCTGACCATTCTGGGCGGCTTCATCCCCGCCAAAACCGCTTCCCGCTCTGACCCTGTCAAGGCTCTGAGAGCAGAATAAGATCACTTTTTCAAAGTGGCTGTTACACAAGCCCCAGCAAAAAAGACCAGAGTTGTTTCGCCAAAAGGCGTTACAACTCTGGTCTTTTGCTTTAATGTGAACAGTGCGGCGGCTTCTTTACCACTCTTCTTCGCCAGCGCCCACCCTTGTGCGGCGGAACATGCTCTCCACAATGGCGCAGTATTTATCCGCCAGACAGACGATGACCGCCTCGCGGCAGGTCGGGATATGGCGGAAAGTCAGGGGCCACATGTGGCTGGCAATGACGTTCTGCTCCTTTTTGGTAATGCCGAACACCCGCTGTGCATTCACACAGGCAGACCCCGGGTGGGAAAAGCCGTGCATCTCAAACAGATGCCGCAGGCCGTGGAAAGAGCCCTGCTTGTGCCAGTCATAGAGATAGAAATCATGGAGAAAAGCCCCCACGGCCAGCGTGGTCTCATCGGCTCCCAGATGGAAGCGGTGGTTGATCCAGCAGCTGACCACGACCACATTCTTGCAGTGCTGGTAGGTGGTCACATCACCGTGCTGGATAAACTCACGCATTTCCTGCACCTTGGGGTGATGGTCGTACTGTTCCAGAATAGCGGACAGGCGCTCCCGTTCCGTTTGTGAAAGCTGCATGGAAAATTCCCTTTCTTTTTGTCAGAAACGCCGGGCTCAGCTTCGCAGCTGAACCGGGTTGGAGCTGCCGAAGTTCTCAGCGGCCGAAGGATTTTCGCGGGTCAGGCTCAGGTCCACCAGATACTGCTTGCCGTCGCCCAGTGCTTCCAGCTCGGCCAGCTTGGCCTCGGCAGAAGCCTTGTCCGGGTACCACTGGATGAGGAAGAAGTTTTCCTCCTCCACGCCGTAATACAGCCACTGGCCGTCCGCCCGCAGCAGGTCGTCCAGATGATCCACCTCATCGCCATCGGTCAGGCCCAGGCCCTCCTCGGCGTAGACATTTTCAGGTTCCACCTGCAGCACTTCGATGACCTGAATGGCGCTCTGTAAGTATTCATCCTGCGAAATGCTCTTGTCCGAGCGTTCCCAGCCCGTCAGGAATGCCTGCATCAGCAGGTTCTTCACGGAGATCTCCGGCTTCATTGCCATAACATATTCCTCTTTCCTCGTTTGTTTCCGCTGACCAGTATACGCTAAAAATTGTGAAAGGTCAACTATTTCTTTATGAATTTTTTGTAGCAACGCACAAAAGGCATTTTGTTCCAGTTCATTTCTGAACTTTTTATGAAACCCCTTGATTTTTGACCCGCATCGGTGTATATTAGCACTCGAAAGATATGAGTGCTAAGAAGATGCAGCATCGGCTGCTTCTTTTGCATTGCCGCTCCTTTTGCGAGGGGCCGGATCTGAATACTGTACAAAAGAGGTTTTGTATTATGGCGAAGAAAGAATTTCAGGCTGAAAGCAAAAAGCTGATGGACATGATGATCAACTCCATCTACACCAACAAGGAGATCTTCCTGCGTGAGCTGATCTCCAACGCTTCGGATGCCATCGACAAACTTTATTATAAGAGCCTGACCGATCCTTCCGTGGGCATGAACAAGGGCGATTTCCGCATCCTGCTCACCCGCGACAAGGACAATCGCCTGCTGACTGTCTCCGATAACGGCATCGGCATGACCAAAGAAGAGCTGGAGCAGAACCTGGGCACCATCGCCCACTCCGGTTCTCTGGACTTCAAGAAGGACAACAAGGACGAGAACATCGACATCATCGGTCAGTTTGGCGTAGGCTTCTACTCCGCCTTCATGGTCGCCGACAAGGTCACCGTCATCTCCAAGGCATATGGTGCGGATGAGGCCTGGCAGTGGGAGTCCAGCGGTGCTGACGGCTACGAGCTGACCCCCGCTGAGAAGGAAACCGCCGGTACCGACATCATCCTGCACATCAAGGACAGCACCGATACCGACAATTACGAGAACTTCCTCGATGAATACGGCATCGTGGCCATCGTCAAAAAGTACAGCGATTATGTGCGCTATCCCATCCAGATGGAGCGGGAGAAGAGCCGCCAGAAGCCCGAACCCGATCCCAAGCCCGAGGACTACAAGCCGGAGTGGGAGACCTACACCGAGCTTGAGACCCTGAACAGCATGGTACCCATCTGGAAGAAGCAGAAGAGCGAGGTCACCGACGAGGAATACGCCAGCTTCTACAAGGATAAGTTCAACGATTATTCTGACCCCGCCCGCGTCATCGTGAGCCGCACCGAGGGCACCGCCAACTACAACGCCCTGCTGTTCGTGCCCAGCCACCGCCCCTATGATTTCTACACCAAGGAGTATGAGAAGGGTCTGGCTCTGTACGCATCCGGCGTGCTCATTATGGAAAAGTGCGCAGACCTGCTGCCCGATTACTTCAGCTTCGTCAAGGGCATTGTGGACAGCCAGGATCTGAGCCTGAACATCAGCCGTGAGATGCTGCAGAAGGACAACCAGCTCAAGCTGATCCACAACGCACTGGAAAAGAAGATCAAGAACGAACTGCACTCCATGCTGGTCAACGACCGCGAAAAGTACGAGGCATTCTGGAAGGAGTTCGGCCGCCAGATCAAGTTCGGCGCTTACTCTGATTACGGGATGCACGCTGAGCTGCTGCGCGACCTGCTGCTGTTCTGGTCTGCCAAGGAGCAGAAGATGGTCACCCTGCAGGAGTATGTGGACAAGATGCCTGCCGAGCAGAAGTTCATCTACTTTGCCGCCGGTGACTCCACCGATCGTCTGGCAAAGCTCCCCGCCGCCGAGCTGGTTCTGGACAAGGGCTATGATGTCCTGCTGCTGACCGAGGACGTGGATGAGTTCTGCCTGCAGATCATGCGCAGCTACCCCCGCAAGGATGCCGAGGGCAAGGACGGCACCGTGGAGTTCAAGAACGTCAACAGCGGCGATCTGGGCCTTGAGACCGAGGACGAGAAAAAGGCCGCTGAAGATGCCACCGCCGAGAACAAGCCCCTGTTCGATGCCATGAAGGACGCTCTGGACGGCAAGGTCAAGGAGGTCAAGGTCTCCACCCGCCTGAAGGATCACCCCGTCTGCCTGAGCGCCGACGGCCCCCTGTCCATCGAGATGGAGAAGGTGCTCTCCAAGCAGCCCGGCAGCGAGGGCGTGAAGAGCGACAAGGTGCTGGAGCTGAACATCAACCACCCCGTGTTCGCCGTGCTGAAGGCCGCACAGGAGGCCGGTGATACCGACAAGGTCAAGAAATACAGCAGCCTGCTCTATGCACAGGCACAGCTGATCGAGGGCCTGCCCGTGGATGATCCCGCCGCTTACGCCGAGGCCGTTTGCAGCCTGATGAAGTAATTTCCTTTCCCACAAATAAATTACCCCCTTAACAAAAGGGCCGTGCTCCGCTATAATAAAGTGGAACACGGCTTTTTTGTTTTAGGAGGATTCTGCCCCATGGAGCCCAGACGCAGCAAACATTTTCTTGCCCACATTCCCACCATTGCCCTGCTGGTAGTATTCGCCATGTCGCCCTGGCTGGGCATCCTGTTCTTCATCCTGCGTGCCATCGACCGGGATGCCGAGAAAAAGGAGCAGGAGAACGCGGAATATTCCAGCGATTTCCGCCCCCAGGACACCGGTTCCGGTCAGCCGGCCCGGGACACTGAGCCGGTCTACGGCCACGATGTGCCCACTGCCGAGCAGCAGAACGCCAAAAAGTGGCACAAGACCCTGACCAGCCTCTGCACGGTGTTCGGCGGCATCTTTCTGGTGGTGGGCCTTGCAGGCCTTGCCGATATCATTGACCTGTGGGGCTACTGGTTCGACTGGGGCGAGTTTCTGACCGCGCTGGCCCAGACCATTGGCGGCGGCGCTGCGCTGGCCATGGGCCTGCGGATGAAGCAGGCCCGCAAGCTGGAGCGCCAGCTGGACAAGATCGTTGGGACCCGGGATAATATCCCGCTGGACGAACTCTTTGCAGCTGCGGGCATTGATGCCGACAGGGGCCGCGCCGCCGTGGAGCGCGCCATCGACCACGGCTATTTCGGGGCCGATGCCTATATCGACAACCGCACCGGCACGCTGGTGGTGCGGGGCGCTGCGCCCCAGCCGCCCAGGCCCGCCGAGCCCGCACCCGCACCGGCTCCCGAGGATCAGTATGCCGCCCTGCAGCGCCAGCTCCGGCAGGCCAACGATGCCATCCCCGACCCGGTGATGACGGCCAAGATCTCCCGGCTGGAGGATGTCAGCGCCCGCATCTTCGCACTGGCCAAAAAGGACCCGGACAAAAAAGCCCAGCTGCAGAAATTTATGGATTACTACCTGCCCACCGCGCTGAAGCTGCTGAATACCTACGCCCAGCTTTCGGCACAGGATGTGCAGGGCACCAACATCACTGAGGCAAAGCAGAGCATTGAGCGGAGCATGGATCTGCTCATCACCGCCTTTGAAAACCAGCTGGACAAGCTGTTTGCCTCCGATGCGCTGGATGTTTCCACCGACATTGCTGCGCTGGAAGGGATGCTGAACCTCGACGGGCTCACCGGCGGCGATTTCGCGCCCCGGAGCTGACCGCCGGAACTGCGTTGACCTTTCATCCAGATGCAACAATAATACATGGTCTTTTCTTGACAGAACCGATATTATAGAATCAGAAGAACGGGCCCAGGCCCTTTGAAGAATCATTCACCTATACGAGGAGGAACGCGCCATGATGAAGCCTATTTCTGTCTGGAAGCAGGAGCTGGCGGGCGGCACCCATACCGCCCGGCTGGCCTCCCTCTACTGCTGTTCGCCGGAGCAGACCGCTGCCCACGCCGCACGCTATGCGGCAGTGCTGGACGGGCTGGAAGCTACCTTTGGTGCCCACACCGAAGCCGGACTGTACAGCGCCCCGGGCCGCACCGAGATCGGCGGCAACCACACCGACCACCAGCATGGCCGGGTGCTGGCCGGCAGCGTGAACATTGACATGATCGCTGCCGCTGCCCCCAACGGCCTGAACCAGCTGCGTGTGCAGAGCGAGGGCTATGACCTCTGTGTCATCGACCTTGGCGACCTTGCTGCCCGCAAGGAGGAAGAGAACACCACCATGGCCCTGCTGCGGGGCGAGTGCGAGGCCTTCAAGGAGCGTGGCGCTGCCCTCTCCGGCTTGGACGTGTACATCTCCTCCAATGTGCCCAAGGGCAGCGGCGTTTCGTCCTCTGCCGCCTTTGAGGTGCTGATCGGTGTCATCCTGAACGACCGCTTCATGGCCGAAAAGGTCTCCCCCATCGCCATTGCGCAGATCGGCCAGTGGGCAGAGAACGTCTACTTTGGCAAGCCCTGCGGCCTGATGGATCAGATGGCCTCCAGCGTGGGCAACATTATCACCATCGACTTTGCCGATCCTGCCCACCCCGATGTGGAGCCAGTGCAGGTGGATTTCTCTCAGGCCGGCCTTGCCCTCTGCATCCTGGATTCCGGTGCAGACCACGCCGACCTGACCGATGAATACGCCGCCATTCCCAACGAGTGCCGCGCCGTGGCCGCTGTCTGCGGCGGCGAAGTCCTGCGGGATGTGCCCTTTGAGACCTTTATTGCAAATCTGCCCGCATGCCGCAAACAGTGCGGCGACCGTGCCGTGCTCCGGGCTTTCCACGTCTACGCTGACAACCAGCGCGTTGCCCGGCAGGTAAACGCCCTGCGCGCCGGTGATTTTAAGACCTTCCTGCAACTGGTCAACGAATCCGGCACCAGCAGCTGGGAATACCTGCAGAACGTCATCCCTGCCGGGTACAAGGAGCATCAGGAAGTGGCTGTGACCATTGCCGCCGCAAAGCATTTCCTGAACGGCGCGGGCGCTGTCCGCGTTCACGGCGGCGGCTTTGCCGGCACCGTGCAGGCCTTTGTACCGCTGGAGAAGCTGGATGCCTTCAAGGCTGAGATGGAGGCCATTCTGGGTGCAGGCAAGTGCCACATCCTCTCCATCCGTCCGGAAGGAGGTGCCGTGCTGTGATCTCTACTGCCATTCAACAGCTCGTCAACTATGGGCTGGACACCGGGCTCATCCTGCCCGATGACGAGATCTACATCCGCAATCAGCTGCTGATGACCATGCAGCTGGACAGCTTTGCCGAGCCTGAGGGGGATGTCTGCTACACCGACCTCGAAAGCATCCTGAAAACGCTGGTGGACGATGCCGTGGCCCGGGGCGTGTGCGAGGACAATTCCACCGCCCGCGACCTGTTTGACACCAGGCTGATGGGTGTGCTGACCCCGCGCCCCTCTATTGTCCGCGCCAACTTTGAGGAGCGGTACGAAAGCGAGGGCCCCCAGGCCGCCACCGACTGGTTCTATGAATTCAGCCAGGATACCGATTACATCCGCCGCTACCGCATCAAGCGGGACGTGAAGTGGGTCACCAAGACCCCCTACGGCGATCTGGACATCACCATCAACCTCTCGAAGCCGGAAAAAGATCCCAAGGCCATTGCCGCCGCCAAGCTGGCCCCCCAGAGCGCCTACCCCAAGTGCCAGCTCTGCGTGGAGAACGAGGGCTATGCAGGCCGGATGAACCACCCCGCCCGCGAAAACCACCGCATCATCCCGCTGACCATCAACGGCAGCGCATGGAATCTGCAGTACAGCCCCTATGTCTACTACAACGAGCACTGCATCGTGTTCAACAGCCAGCACACCCCCATGAAGATCGAGCGGGCCACCTTCCGCAAGCTGCTGGATTTCGTGGGCCTGTTCCCCCACTATTTCGTGGGCAGCAATGCCGACCTGCCCATTGTGGGCGGCAGCATCCTGAGCCACGACCACTTCCAGGGCGGCCACTACGAGTTCGCCATGGCCAAGGCCCCCATCGAGAAGAGCTGGGTGTTCCCCGGCTTTGAGGATGTGGAAGCCGGCATCGTCCACTGGCCCATGAGCTGCATCCGCCTGACCTGTGCGGATGACGAGCGTCTGGTGGAGCTGGCAGACAAGATCCTGACCGCATGGCGCGGCTATACCGACGAGGCAAGCTTCATCTTTGCCGAGACGGACGGCGAGCCCCACAACACCATCACTCCCATTGCCCGGGTGCGGGATGGCAGATATCAGCTGGATCTGGTTCTGCGCAACAACATCACCACCCCGGAACACCCGCTGGGGGTCTACCATCCCCACGCAAAACTCCACCACATCAAAAAGGAGAACATCGGCCTGATCGAGGTCATGGGTCTGGCAGTCCTTCCCAGCCGCCTGAAGCAGGAGCTGTTCGATCTGGCAGATATGCTGGTGGCCCGGGTGCCTGCCGAGCAGTACCCCGAAGCCCTGCAGAAGCACGCCGCATGGGCACAGGAGATCCTGGCCCGCCATCCTGAGCTGAACAGCGACAGCGTCCACCTGATCCTGCAGGATGAGGTAGGCCAGGTGTTCGCGCAGGTGCTGGCAGATGCCGGTGTCTACAAGCTGGATGAAGCCGGCCGCGTCGGTTTCGTGCGGTTCCTCGAAAGTGTAAAGTAACCACCACAGGCCGGCGGTGATTCCCCACGCAAGTGAGTACGGGTTGCGGCTCCCAGCGTCTGCTTCGTGCAATTGCACTCGCATCCTGCTGGCCGCGGCCCCAACAACAGCTTCCTACATCCGCCACTGGCGGCGGTCGCTGTTGTTGCAGTCCATTTCATCGCCCGCTGGCCTGCTTCCCGGGAGGTTTTTATGCCCTATACTTTAGAAGTCTGTGTAGACAGTGTCGCAAGCGCCCTTGCGGCAAAGCGGGGCGGAGCCGACCGGCTGGAGCTGTGCGCCGACCTGATCATCGGCGGTACCACACCCAGCCTTGCGCTGGTGCGACAGGTCAAGGCCGAGACCGGCCTGCCGGTGCGTGCCCTGCTGCGGCCCCGGTTCGGTGATTTCTGCTACGACCGCTATGAGCTTGCCCAGATGGCCGAGACCGCCGCCGCGCTGGTTCAGGCGGGTGCGGACGGCATTGTGACCGGTGTGCTGACCCCGGAGGGGGAGCTGGACGTGGACGCGCTGCGTCCCATCTACGCGGCCGCCCGGGCCGCTGCAAAGGCCGCTGGCTGTCCGGTCGTCTGCACCCTGCACCGTGCCTTTGATGTCTGCAAAGACCCCTTTGCGGCGATGGAAGCGGCCAAAGCGCTGAACCTTGGCACCATCCTGACCAGCGGGCAGGCCGCCAGCGCCCCGGCGGGCGCTTCCCTGCTCCGTCGGCTGGTGGAAACCGCTGGGCCTGATCTTGAGATCCTGGTGGGGGCGGGCGTGACCCCGGCCAATCTTCCGGCTCTGGCAGCTGAGACAGGCGCACACGCCTTCCACATGTCCGGCAAGCAGGTGCTGGACAGCCGGATGATCTTCCGGCGGGAAGGTGTTCCCATGGGCCTGCCCGGCTTCTCCGAGTTTGAGGTCTGGCAGACCAGCGAGGAGACCATCCGTGCCGCGCGGCGGATCCTGAACGAACTGTAATCCATAAAACGACCCCGGAAAGCTGCAGTCAAGCTTTCCGGGGTCGTTTGTTGATCATCGCTTTTTTCTGGCAGCCGGTCTCCTGCGTTTCCGGGGCAGCATGGCATACACATACCCAAAGGCTGTGCCGCACACACCGCCCACGATGTGCATGAAGTTCGCCACATTATCGTGGGCAAAGATGATATCATACACCTGCTGGCCCAGATACAGTGCCGCCACCAGCAGCATGGTCACCGGGATGCCGCCGGAGAAGCCCGACAGCGATGCCAGCATGATGAGCATGAACACGATGCCCGAAGCCCCCAGCAGCGCCGTATGCGGGAAGAGCACACACTGCAGAACACCCGAGATGAGCGCCGTGAGCAGGATGCCCTTGAGCAGGGGGCCGCTGCCATATTTTTCTTCCATCGGCGGGCCGATGACCAGCAGCAGGAGCATATTGTTCAGGAAATGATCCCAGCTGGCATGGCCCAGCACATGGCCGAAGAGCCGGATGTAAAACAGCGGGTCTTTCAGAGAACCGCGATAGACGCAGAACAGGTGCTTTGTGGTCCAGCCGCCTGTCCACTGCCCCAGGAACAAAGCCCCCAGGGAGAGCAGAAAAAAGGTCAGGATCACCGGCGAATTGTATTGCAGCTGCAATGTTAGCTTGGGACGTTTCGTAAGCGTTTCATCCTTTCAGCGCCCGCTCTGGCACGGACGGAATTTAAGGATATTATAGCATTTATACCAGATACGGGTCAAGCAGGGCATCCACCGTTTTGTTCCGCTTGGGAGCGGGCTTGTGCACGGCACGGCCGCGGCAGACCACCAGCTCCAGCTGGCGCAGGGCAGCCAGGTCGTCCAGCGGGTTCTTCCGGGTCACGATGAAATCAGCGCTCTTCCCCGCTTCAATGGAGCCGGTCACATCCCCCACACCGGCCAGCCGGGCATTGCGCAGGGTGGCCGTGTGGAGGGCAAACTGATTGCTCACGCCGCAGTATTTGTGGAAGTAGCACAGCTCCCGCCAGAAATCATACTGTGTGACGTAGGGGCAGCCCACGTCATTGCCCAGACCCACCGGAATGCCGTTGGCAAGGGCCGTTCTGGCACTTTCCACCACGCCGTCAAAGACGATCCTGCCATTGTACTGGTCCTTCTCGGAAGCGCCGGAAATGGCCGGGTCAAACAGTGCATAGGGCAGCGCCGGGGAGATGGTGGTGCAGACGAAAGCACCCCGCTCCTTGTAGAGCCGGATGGTCTCCTCATCCATCTTTGCGCCATGCTCGATGGAGTCCACGCCGTTTTCCAGCGCCACCTTCACCCCCTCGGGCGATTCGGTGTGGGCAGCCACGGGATAGCCCAGCCTGTGGGCTTCATCACAGACAGCCCGGACCATCTCAGGCTTCATCTTCAGCTCCCCGGGGGTGCCCTTTTGGGTGGCATCCAGCACGCCGCCCGTGATCATCAGCTTGACCAGATCTACCCTCTGTTCACCGGCCCTGCGGAGCTGGGCCAGCGCTTCGGCATTGTTGTGGGCCGCCACTGCCACCGAACCTGCCATGTGCCCGCCGGGCACCGAGATGCCCTCGTTGGCGGCAAGGATGCGGGGAGCCAGGATCTTCCCCTTTGCCGCGTCGTCCCGGCAGCGGGTATCGAAATCTGCCAGACCGCCCACGGTGCGGATGGTGGTCACGCCGCCCAGCAGTTCCAGCTTGGCGTAACTGCACACCAGCCGGTAAGCCACCGCCCGGGTCAGGCCATTGCTCAGGATCCTGCGCACCAGTGCGGCGTTATCCCGGGGCTTTGCGCTGGGCTTGCCATTGCCCGCCAGATGGACATGCAGGTTGATAAGGCCCGGCATCAGGTAGCCGCCCTTAAGGTCCACCTTCTCATACCCCTCACAGGGGGCGGTATCCTCCACGATGGCGGTGATCTTCTCCCCGTCCACCAGCACCATCTTGTGCGCCGCCGGTTCCATCTGTTCGGTGCCGTCCAGCAGGATGCAGTTGAAATAGGCTCGTTTCATCCGTATTCTTCCCTTTCCGTTCCGGCGCAGGCCGTTTTCTTTCAGTATATCACGTTTGCGGAAGCGATAAAAGACATCTGTCGTTTTTTCTTCTGCCTCCTGCATTGACATTTCCCGCCCCGGTGGGTACACTTATAAGGTATTCTTTTCTGAAAGGGGGCCACGCCGTGGCAACGGAAGCCAAACTGCGCCAGCTGGCAGACCGCGGCTGTCCGGTCTACTATTTCTATTCCAGCGAGCGGTATCTTGTCCGGCAGGCAGTGTCTGCCGCCGTCCGGATCCTGAGCGCTGACACGGATGAGGAGACCACCGTGCTGGACGGTGCCGCGCCCGAGATCGAGCAGCTCATCATGGCAGCGGGCACAATCTCCTTCTTTGGCACCCGCCGCGTGGTTGTACTGCCCGAGCTTGACCCCGCCGCCTACGGCGACAAGGATTTGGACGAGCTGTGCAGCACCCTTGCCAGCCTGGAAAATGCCGTGGTGGTGCTGGGCAGTGTGTTCGAGCTGGAGCGCAGCAAGCTCAAGACCGGCAAGCGGGCACAAAAGCTGATCGCTGAATGCAAGAAGCTGGGCTTTGTCGAGGAGCTCTCCAAACCCAAGCCCTACGAGCTGAAGATGATGCTCATTGAGCGGGCCAAGGCGCAGGATACCACCCTGCCCGAGGGCGCTGCCGCAGCCCTGCTGGAGCGCTGCGGCGAGGATCCCTTTCTGCTGGAAAATGAGGTAGACAAGCTCTGTGCCCTTTCCGGCTACCAGACCGTTACCGCCGCCATGGTGGCCGAGATGGGCACCGTGAGCCTGGAAGCGGATGTGTTTGAGATGATCCGGATGATCACCGCCAAGAACGCCACCGGTGCCTGCAAAAAGCTGCAGACCCTGCTGCGCTTACAGCAGGAGCCCATTGCCATCACCGGCGCAATGATTGGCAGCTATGTAGACCTGTACCGGGTCAAGCTGGGGGCTTCCAAACGGAAGAGCTACGCCGCCGTGTTCAAGGATTTTGGCTACAAGGGCAGCGACTACCGGCTCAAGCGCTCAGCCGAAACGGCATCGCATTACACGCTGGGCCAGCTGGAGACCTGCCTGCAGGTGCTGCTGGACCTCGATAAAAGTTTGAAGAGCCAGCCCGTGGATGTGCAGACCCTGCTGGAAGCAGCACTCTGCCGTCTGGCGCTGGCGGGGAGCGGACGATGAGCGAACGAGAACTGCTGCACACCGACCGGGTGCTGGTGGTGGAGGGCAAATACGATGCCGCCCGCCTTTCCCACCTGACCGATGCCATGATCCTGCTGACAGACGGCTTTGGCATCTACAAGGACAAAAAACGCCAGCAGCTGCTGAAAGCCCTGGCGAAGAAAAACGGCCTGATCCTCTTCACCGATTCCGATGCCGCCGGGTTCCGCATCCGCACCTACATCACCGGTCTGGTGGGGGCAGAAAACGTGGTGCAGGCCTATGTGCCCGCCATCCATGGCAAGGAAAAGCGGAAGCCCCAGCCCGGCAAGGAAGGCCTGCTGGGCGTGGAAGGCGTGGACGATGCCATCGTCCTGCAATGCCTGCGGGATGCACTGGGCGCAGAAGCCGGGGCCGCGCCTGCCCGCCCGGAGGGTCGGCAGATCACCTACACCGACCTGTACAACTGGGGACTTTCCGGCACCCCGGGCAGTGCTGAGCGGAAATACCAGCTGCTCAACGCGCTGGGCCTGCCGCCCCGGCTCTCCAAAAAGGAGCTGGTGGAGGCGCTGAACCGGCTGTACAGCTTTGAGCAGCTGGATACCCTGCAGGCCGAAATACTCGAAGCACACTGACAGACAAAAAAGGAGACCGCACCGCGCGGTCTCCTTTTTGCGTTACAGAATAATTTTATAGGGCAACATCCAGCGCCATCATCAGGGCAAACCCTGCCACCACGCTGATGACCCCCGCCGGTTCGTCTGCCTCCACGGCTTCCGGGATCATCTCCTGTGCCGTCACGCAGACCATGCACCCGGCGGCAAGGCTCATCAGCCAGGGCAGGGCTGCACTGACCCACCCGGCCAGTGCAAGGGCCAGCAGGCCCCCCAGCGGCTCCACAAGCCCGGAGGCAGCCCCCGCCGCAAAGGCACGGCGCTTAGACCTACCCTCCTGCGCCAGCGGCAGACTGACCGCAGCTCCCTCGGGAATGTTCTGCAGCCCAATGCCCAGCGCAAGGGCCAGCGCCCCGCTGATGGCATCCGGTTCTCCCCGCAGGGCCAGCGCAGCAGCAAGGCCCACCACCATGCCCTCGGGCAGATTGTGCAGGGTGACTGCCAGCACCATCCGCCCACAGCGGCCCGGCCCGGCATTCAATAGGCGGCCCGCCAGCGTTTCCAGCCGCAAAAGCCCTACCGCACCCAGCAGCAGGCCCACGGCAGGCGGGACCCATGCAGGCAGCGGCCCCTGCTCTGCCCGCTCAATGGCCGGCAAAAGCAGGCTCCATACGCTGGCCGCCAGCATGATGCCCGCCGCCATGCCGCAGAGCATCCGCCGGGTGGCAGGCTCCCCGGTCTTCCGCAGCAGGAACACACCAGCCGCACCGGCCGTGGTGCAGAGCATCGGCAGCAGCAGCACGGCCGCCGTCAGGAAAATCTGTTCCAAATCGCACTCCCCCTTTTCCCGGTCTATGCCAAGGCGGCAGGAGGTGTGCAGAGAGCGACCCTAAACAGGACCTTCAAAAGGATTTCTGCAAAATTTCCTTGATCTGCTCCAGATCCTCTACAAAATAGATCCCCTGCTGGCGTTCCGGGGAGGAGAGCCCCTTTTCGATCATCCGGCCAAGCAGGGCTTTCAGTCCATCGTAGTAGCCGTGCAGGTTATAGAGGATGCAGGGCGCATCCAGATACCTGAGCGATACCTTGGACATCACCTCGGCGATCTCCTCCAGTGTGCCGGTGCCGCCGGGAAACGCAATAAACGCATCCCCCAGCGCGATCATCTTTGTTTTGCGCTCAGTCATATCCTTTGTCACGATCAGCTCCGTCAGCCCCTCGTGCTGCAGCTCTCCCTGCACAAAAAACTCCGGTTCCACGCCGGTCACTTCGCCCCCGGCGTTCAGGGTGCTTTCGGCGATCTCTCCCATCAGACCGCAGCGGGAGCCGCCGTACACCAGCGCGTTCCCGCTCTCCCCGATCCACCTTCCCAGCTCCTGCACCGCCTGCTTCAGGGCCGGATCATTGCCCTCGTTTGCGCCCAGATATACCGTGACGTTCATTGTATTCTCCCCCAGTTTCGTTTTTGCCTTATTTTATCACGCTTTTCTCCGGCAGAAAAGAGGGCGGGCCGGTTTTCCTTGCAAATACCGCCGGACTGTGCTATGCTGAGAGGAAAAAGGGGGATTTTCCTTATGAAAACAGCATTGACCATTGCCGGAAGCGATTCCAGCGGCGGCGCAGGCATTCAGGCCGACATCAAGACCATGACCGCCAACGGCGTGTTTGCCCTGAGCGCCATCACTGCTCTGACGGCCCAGAACACCACCGGTGTGACCGGAATCTTTGAGACTACACCCGAATTTCTGGCCCAACAGCTGGATGCGGTGTTCACCGATATCTACCCGGATGCCATCAAGATCGGCATGGTGTCGTCGTCTGCGCTCATTGAGACCATTGCCAAAAAGCTGCGCCAGTACGATGCCAAGCACATCGTGGTCGATCCCGTGATGGTGGCCACCTCCGGCTCCAAGCTGCTGCAGGACAGCGCCATCCAGATCCTGACCGGGCAGCTTCTGCCCATGGCCGAGGTGGTCACGCCCAACATTCCGGAGGCCGAGATCTTGTCCGGCATGACCATCACCGATACCGCCGGGATGGAGGCCGCTGCAAAGTGCATCAGCGAAAAATACGGCTGTGCCGTGCTCTGCAAGGGCGGCCACAAGGTGAACGATGCCGACGATCTGCTCTGGCGCAACGGCAACGGCAAGTGGTTCCACGGCGAGCGCATCGCCAACCCCAATACCCACGGCACCGGCTGCACCCTGTCCAGCGCCATTGCCTCCAATCTGGCAAAGGGCTATCCCCTGGATGCCGCCGTTGAGCGGGCCAAGGCATATATTTCAGGCTGCCTGTCCGCCATGCTCGATCTGGGCAAAGGCTCCGGCCCCATGGACCACATGTTTGCCCTGCGCGGCGAATTCGTGGAGCACTGAGCCACAAAAAAAGGGCGATGATCTCTCATACGCCCCAGAACAGGACTCCCAGTCCCGCCGCCAGCAGGATCATTCCGATGGGCGACGGGGCTTTTTGCGTCCGCTTCTTCCAGACAAAATGCACCGCCCATAAAACAGCAAACACAAGGATCGATCTCGCATCCGGTGCAAATCCATCCGCCAGCGTTTTGATGCCGCCCAGTGTGGAGAGCATCATATTCAGCGCGGTCGCCAGGATCATGGCCACCACACAGGGCCGCACACCGGAAAGAAAGGCTTCCACGCCCGCATACTTCATCAGGTTTTTCAGCACCGCCGCGATCAGCAGGATGATGAAGAACGAGGGCAGCACCACACCCATCGTAGCGATCAGCGCTCCCGGAAAGCCGCCCTGTGATGACCCGATAAAGGTTGCCATATTGATTGCCAGCGGGCCCGGGGTGGACTCCGAAACGGCGACAAAACTCAGGAATTCTGCTTCGGTCAGCCAGCTATGACGCAGCACGGTCTCCCGCACCAGCGAGATCATCCCGTAGCCGCCGCCAAAGGAGAGCGCTCCAATCATCAGAAAATTGAGGAACAGCTGGAGGTAGATCATGCTTTCTCCTCCTTCCGCAGCTTTTTTAACAGGTAGAGCAGCACCCCTGCCGCCCCGCAGAGCAGGATGTAGTAGAGGGACGAGAAGGACACCGCCGCCATCGAGCAGCCCACCATGGCCGCCACGACACCGGCAACGATGATCCTGTTGAAGGCCGTACCGGACAGGCTTTTCAGCATCTTCATCCCCGCCGAAAGGATCAGATAGATGACGCAGACCTGAATGCCCCGGAACGCGCTTGCCACTGCCGACAGCTGCAAGAACCGGTCAAACACCAGTGAGATCAGGTAGATGACCACAAACGAGGGCAGGCAGACCGCCAGTGTGGATGCCGCGGCCCCCTCTGCCCCTTCGATCTTATAGCCTACATAGGTGGCGCTGTTCACCGCCACAGGGCCCGGCGTGGACTCCGCAATGGCGACCATATCGAGAAATTCCTCCCGGCTCAGCCACTGCTTGTCTTCCACAAATTCCCGTTCCAGCAGGGCCACCATTGCGTAGCCGCCGCCAAACGTGAACGCACCGATCTTCAAAAAAGTCCAGAACAGATCTCTTGTTTTTTTCATACACTTCACCTCGCTGCCTGCCTATTATAGCATAAAGTCTCCCATCAGGGAACCCATTCACAAGACCTTCGATCATCCTATCTCTTCCGGCACAAATGAGTCTTTCTCACAAACAAGGTAGATGTCCTTCTTCATTTTCTTCTCAAAGTATTGCTTCAATCTCATATTGGAATCCCACTTGTCTTGCGGATAAAAGCCGTACCGTTTCTTTACATCGTTCATTCTATCTTCTATATCCAGAACCCCTTCCGCTCCCGCCAGACTATCACACAATTGAATCAACCGGTCATAATCATCGTATACTGTCCTAGCCAATTCAGTCTTAATCATTTTCATTTCTTCATCTGAAACATCAAATTTTCCAATGTATTCATCCACCGTGTGATTGTTAAAAGAATGCGTCAAACAGATCTTTGCCACCTCATCATAACCAAGGCGCATCATATATGTGTACCCATCGGAAACATGGCCAAGATGTCTTACGCCAAATTTTCTTCCTATATCATGCAGTAGGCCTAAAACATAGGCCTTCTCCGCATCCATATCTCCACATGCCGCTGCTATTTTTTCTGCACAGTGCGCTGCTGTTAAACAATGTTTTCCCCAAGGCCCCGGATTATTTGATAGACCATCCCGAATCAACGCCATCGCTTCTTTTCTTGTTGGCAGCATAACCTATTCCTTCTTTCCCTTTCCTTATGCATTGATAAAAACAAATGCCGAAAACCCGCATGCATACAGGCTTTCGGCATTTTGGTCCATTACTCGAGCTCGGTAAGTTCGGATTCTTACTAAACAAATTTGTTTAGTAAGGCTATTCTTGAATGTTCACTTTTCCATGAGATTGCTGTGCTAGATGTGGCTTGCTGATTTTTTAGTATCAGGATAGTATCACACAACCAGCGGGATCTCTGTGAGTATTATAACGTATTTACGTTCAGGATGCAACTGTCTTTTAAGGATTACTTCTTGCTTGCATCTGCCAGATAGTTTTCTCCCCATTTACACATCGCATCCAAAATAGGAATGATGCTTCTCCCAAAGTCGCTGAGCGAATATTCTACCTTTGGCGGCACAACAGGATAAACTTTCCGAATAACTAAGTTATCATTTTCAAGCTCCCGGAGCTGCTGTGTCAGCATTTTAGGCGTAGCCTTGGGAATCAACTTTCCTATCTCATTAAAGCGCAAGGTATTATCAATCAAATGCCACAGAATAAGTGCTTTATATTTCCCACCAATCAAATCGAGGGTTGCTTCAACCGGGCAGTTAAAGGTACTTGGACATTTCATTTTTCTCTTCCCTACACTATCTTTTTGGGTAGTATATAACAAAAAAGTGCGTTCTTGCTTTTTTGAAAACGACTGATAAAATCATAGCATAGGCCGATTGAATTATCAAGACCCTACACAAATTTACACTTTCAGAAAGGACCATCACATTATGGATTTTTTGACACTTGCAAAGAAACGGTATAGTGTACGCGCTTACACAAAGCAGAAGGTTGAGAAGGAAAAGCTGGATGCCATCTTAGAGGCAGCTCACGTTGCACCCACGGGTGGTAATTGCCAGCCTCAACACCTGATTGTAGTGCAGAGTGATGAGGGCCTTCGTAAAATTGGAAAGGCCACAAATATCTATGGTGCGCCGCTGGCAATTATCGTTTGCAGCGATACAAATAAGGTCTGGACACGTCCCTTTGATGGTAAAAAGCTGACCGATATTGATGCAAGCATCATTACCGACCACATGATGATGGAAGCCACCTACTTAGGTTTAGGAAGCGTATGGGTATGCTATTTCAAGCCGGACATCCTGAAGGCTGAATTTAAGATTCCCGACAACCTTGAACCGGTCAACATCCTTGTCCTCGGCTACGCCGACACCTCTCGTGAAAAGGCTCTGTCCGCAGATCGCCATGCAAAAATGAGAAACTCTCTTTCTGCCATGGTATCTTTCGAGAAGCTTTAACTTAAAATTATATCTTTATATCATTCTATTTTCTCTGGCACGTCCAACCATTAATTTTTTCTTAATAGTTCCAACTGCTAAACTCGAACCATCCGGAAATCCCGGATAGTTGATAGACCACCCAAGTTATTAAGCACTCCTTAACAACTGCTCTGAACTCTTCGGAATTTCCGAAGAGTTGCGCCTATATACGCAGAACCCCCGTCAGCGCACACTGACAGGGGTTCTGCTCGTTTTTGATGGGATTGAGTAGAGCTTACTCGAGCTCGGTAGGTTTATTTCTTTACTAAGCAAATTTGTTTAGTGTGTCTGTTCTTGGATGTTCACTTTTCCATGAGATTACCGTGGTAGATACGGCTTGTTGATTTTTTAGTATCAGGATAGTATCACATAGCCAGCGGAATCTCTGTGAATATTAT
>NZ_JAFREK010000031.1:0-37294 GCF_017377535.1 Faecalibacterium sp. Marseille-Q4137 | reverse complement strand
ATTATGTTCTTATAGCTTTATTATAATAAAGAGCCTTGTGTTTTTCCTTGTCAAGAGGGCTGGCTCCGTCCAGCCCTCTCTCTTTTTGCCAAAGTTTTCCTTGTTTTTTCTTGCACACTGCCGAAAGTGGCGTGTTTTCAAAAGTTCGCGTTTGCGAAGCGCAACGGAGCAATGAAAGCCCCAGTGGGGCTTTTAAGCGACAGAACGGTCTTACACAGCAAGATGGAGGGGCCTCGCCCCGACAAGTTCACGTTGACACGGCTCGACTTTTGTGGTAATCTATCCCAACAATTGAATATAACATATTTTTACATATTCGTTCAGACCTTGCGGGGCTGAACATTTTGGCTTTCAGCCGTTACATAACCGACTAGCATGACCTTCCAGAAAAAGCGAAGGCAGGGCTGGTCTGTTTTGTGACGGCTTTTTTGTTGCCGTTTTGCCCGTTGGACCTTGAAAACCGCATGACCGTCTGCATGGGATACCCGGCGATGACCCCCCAGTGGGAGAGCCGGAAAACGCCGCCGGAAGGGGGCAGGAAATCCATGCAGAGAGAACGGCAATTCACCTCATGTGGTCAAAATGTCCACATGAGGCGAAACAGACGTGTATCCACCTGTTGCGGTAGAAAAAACGATGTACTCAAAATGAGCACATCGCTTTTCCGTAACGCCAATGAAAGGATGGAATGCCTATGAGTAATTTTACCCCCGCATGGATCAAGAAAGGCTTTTTCATCGAATGCCACCCTTGCCAAGACCCCCTGCGGGCAGTACGTCCACGGCGTAAAGCAGATCCTAACCGACAAGCAAAAGAAGCGGCTGCTGTCCAGCACCTCTATCCACGAAGTCCACACGCTGCTCAAGACCGTATTTTCCTATGCGGTGGAGTGGGACCTCATCCACAAGATTCCCCTGCCCCGTGATGCCCCCAAGGTCAACATCGAGGAACGCACCATCTGGGACGAGAAAGAGGAGGAAGTGGCCCAGTGCCGCCCCTTCTTTGACCCGCAGCCCCGGGAGTGGGTGAACATGGGCGTGCAGGCGGACAATCTGGCCGGGGAGTACTTTATCACCACCGGTTCGGGCAAGTTCTTCCGCAACGTGGAGCCGGATTCCGTGCACAGCATCGGCATTGTGGAGATCAACGACAAGGGCGACAGCTGGCGCATCGTCTGGGGCCTGGAGGACGGTGCAAAGCCCACCAGTGAGTTCCCCAGCCACTTTATGAACCACAGCGTCCGCAAGGCTGCCACCAATGGCGCAAACCGCGTCATCTACCACTGCCACGCCACCAACGTCATTGCCCTGACCTACATCCTGCCTCTGACCGACCGGGACTTCACCCGTGCCCTGTGGCAGAGCGCCACCGAGTGCCCGGTGGTGTTCCCGGAGGGTGTGGGCGTCTGCCCGTGGATGGTGCCCGGCGGGGCGGACATTGCCATGGCCACCAGTGAGCTGATGAAGCACTATCAGGCAGCCATCTGGGCGCAGCACGGTCTGTTTGCCTCCGGCCCGGACTTTGACATCACTTTTGGTCTTGCCCACACCATCGAAAAGAGTGCTGAGATCTACGTCAAGGTGCTCTCCATGGGCGGCGGCATCATCCGGCAGACCATCACCGACGATGACCTGCGCGCCATTGCCCACGACTTTGGCGTGACCCTGAACGAGAAGTTCCTTAACTGAGCCACTCTCCCCCATTTTTCTTCATCCTAGCAGAACAGGCATCCTGTCCGATACCGCCAAATGGTATCGCAGGATGCCTGTTCTGCTTTATGTTTCCCGGAACTCCATGGGTGTTTTTCCGGTGACCTGCTGAAAGACTGCGCTGAAATAATTGCGGGTGGCAAAGCCAAGCTGCTCGGAAATTTCCCGGACGCTGAGCGTTGTGCTTTTCAGCAGAACCTTCGCGCGTTCGACCTTTGCAAACTTCACATAGTTCGTGACGCTCAGACCCGTTTCTTCCTTGAATTTATGGGTGAGGTAGTATTCCGTGTAGCCCACCAGGGCAGCAAGATCTTCCGCTACGATCTTTTTGTCCAGATTCATCTCGATATGATCCACACACTTCTGGATCTGCATACTGAGGTTAGGGTTCGTCCGGTGTTTGTGGACACGCCGGATGAAATCATCGTACATCATCATTGCAAGCGGGCTCAGTTCATCCAACGATTTTGCCGCTTCTGCTGTCTGAATGTAGCTGTCCCCCAGCGAGTACGCCTCCTCCGGGGAAAGACCGCCCTCAATGGCGGCACGGCACACCAGCGAGGTGAACACGATGATGGAAGTCTTACTCTGGCGCAGAACATCGCTGCTCTGCACCGGCACGCCTGCACTCATGCTCATACTGTTGGAAAGTGCCTGCTTGTAATTCAGGTCTCCGGTGCGGACCATTTGCAGCATTCCCTGCTCCGCCATCCAGATCTTATGGCGGTCATGGGGAATCGCATCGCTTTTCAGCCGTTCGTCCTGTGCTGCACTGCTGTTCACACTGCTCAGCTCCAGCCGCTGCCCGGTCAGGCAGTAGTGCATCATCAGCAGATAGCGGTTCATAATGGTGTTTTGCAGGGTAGGAACTTTTTCAAGGGCTTTGTAAAGCTGGATCGTCCATGCCACACTGATCTCCAGCTTGCTGTAATATTTCAGCCCTTCCTCGATCCCGCGCATTGTCACATCCTGATAGAACACCGGCCCGATGACACAGACACGCTTCAGTTTTCCCTCTTCCTTTTCAAAGGCTGCGCCCCACAAAAGACCCAATGCCGTCCCCAAGGTAACAGGTACATCGTCCCGATCCCCATGCTCCAGCATCCGCTGTTTGCAGCCGAACAGTTCAAATGCACTGGCAAGAAATGCCTCGTCCGGGCAGTTGCTCCGCAAGAGCTTTCCCTGTGCATCATAGCACCATGTATATACATTTCCGCCGCACTTGACAAGCTCGGAAAACAGCATCATATTCTGGAGAACATCCATGCCTAATCCCTCCGGCTCATTGATGGAAACAGTATATCATACTTCTGCCGTTTTTTCTACCGATGCCCGGAGCCAGTGCAGCAGGATGCCTGCGGAGATGACCGCAGCGCCCACGTCTGCCATCAGGTGCGCCGCCGCAATGCCCTGCACCCCGCAAAGCGCATTCATCAGGTACAGCAGCGGGATCAGCAGCAGCCCCTGCCGCAAAAGAGAGAGCACCACCGCACCACTTGCCTTGCCTACAGATTGCAGCAGGCTGGTTGCCAGATAGGTCAGACCGATCACCGGGCTGCCCAGCACCAGATAAACCACCAACTGCGTCCCCAGACGGAACGCCCCTTCTTCCTTGATGAACATCCCGATCAAGGCATTGCGTCCGGCAAAGCTGGCTGCCCCGGCAAGCACACCAAAAACAACGGTCAGGAGGATCAGATCTTTCAAAAGCTGCTTCAGGCGCTTTATGTCACCTGCGCCGTAGCTGTACGCCAGAAGCGGCTGGCACCCCATGCAGATCGCCATGGCGATCATACTGATGATCATGGTCGTCTTGCCCGCTGCCGCCATGGCTGCGACCGCCGCCGTGCCGTGGGTCACCAGCAGCCGGTTGCTGAAGGAGGAGGCAAACCCTGCCAGCAGGCTGCTGATCCCGTTGGGCAGACCAATGGCCAGCATCTCACCCAGCATCTGCGGTTTTTTCAGGGCAGGACGGAGATCAACGGTCAGCACCGTGCCGTGTTTGACGATGTAGCGCAGATAGCAGCCCGTCGCCACAAGATTGCCCAGCACACTGGCAGCAGCCGCACCGCTGACGCCGAAGTTCAGCACCAGAATGAACAGCGGGTCAAAAATGCAGTTGACCAGCGTGCCCAGAAGATTGCCGATCAGGCCTTCTTTTACTGCGCCCTCTGCACGCACCAGCATCGCCATGCTGTTGGACAGGATAAAAAGCGGCGCACCCAGTGCAAGGACCTGAAGATACCGCTCTGCATAGGGAAAAAATTCTGCATTTGAGCCCAGCACCCCCAGAAGCGGCACTCTGCTCACCAGCAGACCGATGCTGACCAGAACGCCCAGAAAAAAGCTGCTCCAGAAGCAGAGCGAGGAGCAGGTCTTGCCCTGCTCGATCTCGCCTGCGCCAAAGCAGCGTGCAATGATGGCGCTGCTGCCTGCGCCAAGCATGGTCGCTACTGCCGAAAGGATCGAAAACACCGGCCCCACAACGGAGACCGCCGCCACCTGTGCGGTATCGCCCAGACAGCCCACAAAAAACATATCCGCCATGTTGTACAGCACCATGACAAGGATAATGATAATGGAGGGCACCGCCATGGAAATGATGGATTTCCAGACAGAGCCGGTACGGAAAAGTGCTTCGTTTTTCATGGTCTCCTCCCAAAAATCAACTGCACGCAGGCAGAACGAAAACCCCTGTCAAAGAGGCTTTCCGAGCTGCTTCGGTCACAGGTTGTCCAGCGCATCCAGCAGTGCTTTCAGCGCCGTTTCCGGCAGCCCCAGCATAGGGCCGATCTTGCCAAATGTCATGCCGTAGGCAGCTTTTGCCTGCTGGTTGTCGGCAAAACCGGGCAGGTACTGCTCCACGATGGCTTTTGCGGCCTCGTTTTCCATCAGTGCTGCAATCGTGCTCTGGCTGTTCAGCTTGCCGCCGGTCAAAATTTCCGGGTGCTTCCAGCTGCTGATGCTCTGGTGTCCGGCAGACAGTGCGCCGTCCACCGGGATGGCTGCACCGGTGATGTACCGTGCCAGACCGCTGGCAAGGAAAAGTGCCAATGCAGCGCACTCCTCCGGGTCGCCCATCCGCTTTGCCGGGCAGTCGGATGCAAAGAAGTCCATGGCCGCAGCCGGTGCATCCCCGAAAATGCTGGTTCTGGTGTAGCCGGGACAGATAGCGTTGACGGTAATGCCGTATTCTGCGTAATCCAGCGCCGCTGCGCGGGTCATGCCGACCACGCCGAACTTGGTGGCACTGTACAGCGCCTGTCCACGCTGGGGCACAAGACCCGCCACCGATGCCACATTGATGAGGAATCCGCCTTCGCTGTGGCTCTTGAGGATGGCCTCTGCGCCGTACTTCATCCCGGCAAAGACACCCTCGCTGTTCAGGGAGAAGATCTTCTCGTAATCCTCTACCTCATACTCATGCAGCGGTGTGCCGCCCATGCCGATGCCTGCGTTGCTGACCACGCCATCCAGCTTGCCGTAGTGCGTCACCGTCTTATCCACCAGTTCTTTGATGGCAGAAGCCTTGCTGCAATCGGTCTGGATAAAGATGGCATCGCCGCCCTTGGCGCAGATGCCGTCTGCCACAGCCCGCCCCTGCTCTGCACTGCGGGCTGCACAGACCACCTTCATGCCGTTTTCGCCAAAGCACTCGGCAATGGCCCGGCCGATGCCACGGCTTGCGCCGGTGACGATTGCTACCTTACCTTTGACACTGTTGAAATCCATCATTTTCATTCTCCTTTTTCTCAAATCATGTTACTCTGCTTCAGCCATTCCACTTCATCGTGAATTATCTCCCGATGATTTATCGTATTTACGAATCAGATTTACAACTCTCAGTTGCTTATCCATCCCTGTGGTGCTATAATAACACTGTGGCGCAGGGGCTGCAATCAGCAGTTTCCGGCGTGTCCGGTGTTTAAGCAACGGTTCACGTCCAAAGCGTTGGTTAAGCATCCTTTACGAAATACATTGACGGAGGAATTGTATGGATATCCGGGTCAAAAAAACGAAGCGTGCCATTCAGAAAGCGTTTGTTGCCCTGCTGCGGGAGAAGCCGATCGAAAAGATCACGGTCAAAGAAATTGCCGAACGGGCCGAGATCAACAAAACGACCTTTTATTCCCACTATGAAACGCTGGATGCCCTCACCGCCGAAATGGAGCGGCAAACGGTCCAGCTCGTCTGCGACAATATGGGCGGCGCACAGCAGCTGCTGGATACGCCGGAGGCGTTTGTGCGGGAGATGTTTGCTAATCTCCAGCAGGCGACCGATTATCTCGGTGTGGTTCCGGTATCCGCGATGAACCGCTTTACGCAGCATTTGCGGGATGCCATTCTGGAAAAAATCAAAGGTGACAATATCGAGCCGTCCCAATATGAAAATGTCGGTGCCATCCTGATTTTTGTAATGAACGGTCTTTCCGGGCTTTTGAACACCGACGCCAAACTGGCGCAAAAGCACATCAACGTAATTGCCGCCGTGGTTGCAAATGGTGTCCATGGTCTGCATCTTTCCCACTGAACCAAAACAGGCTGCGAGAAGCATCTTCCGCAGCCTGTTTTTTGCTATTGCAGCTTATCTTTCTGCGTAACTACCCAGCACCCCAAGGCTGGGCTTTGCGGTCCGTTCCATGGTTTCACGGTTCACGGCGATCAGGCCGAACTGCATGGCATAGCCCTTCTGCCACTCAAAATTGTCCATCAGGCTCCAATGGAAGTAGCCCTTCACCGGGATGCCGTCGGCAATGCAGTGCTGCACGCCGTCCAGTGCCTGCCGGATAAACGCCACACGGCGGGTGTCATCGGCGGTGGCAATGCCGTTTTCGGTGACGATGAGGTCGCCCTTGAATTCCTCTGCCACCTTGCGGAGGACGTGTTCCAGTGCCTGCGGATAGACCTCGTAATCCATCTGGGTCAGCTCTGCGCCCTCCGGTGCCGGCAGCTGCCCCTGCGGGCCGTAAAGGGTGCGGGTGTAGTTCTGCACACCCAAGAAGTCGTCCTCTTTGATGTAGGGCAGATAGTGGGTAAACTCCTCCTGCCATGCGGCCTCGGCAAAGGCTTCGCCGCCGGGCTGTGCCTGCAAGTCGTGGAGCGAAAGGGTCAAGCCCACCTTGACCTGCGGGCAGATGGCCTTGATGGCATCCCGTGCGGCTGCATGGGCACGCAGCACCAGCAGGTCGCCCTCCGGGGTGCGCTCGCTGACAAAGATCTGGGGCTGGGGTGTGCCGAACACCTGTGCGTTTTCCATGGCGGCAAACTTCATGTTTTCCATCATCTTCTGGAAGTTCATGCCCACCTGCACCGTGCCCTCGGCAGACTTTCCGGCTGCAGCGGCATTCTTGGCAGCCTGTTCTGCCATCAGGCGGAACCGCTTGGAAATAGCGGCCAGCTGCAGGCCCATATTGGCTTCGTTGATGGTGCAGACATAGCGCAGCTCGCTGCCCAGCTGCTCCATCACATAGGTCACATATTTTTTGAAGTCCTCGACCGTGGATTCTGCTTCCCAGCCGCCCTTGCAGATGAGCCATTTCGGGCTGGTAAAGTGCAGCAGGGTGGCGATGGGCTCTACGCCCTGCGCCTTGCAGCAGGCGATGACCTTGCGGTAATGTTCGATGGCTTCCGGATCAAATTTGCCTTCCTCCGGCTCCACCCGTGCCCACTCGATGGAAAAACGGTAGGCGTTCAGCCCGGCATCGGCCAGCAGCTTAATATCTTCCTCATACCGATGATAATGGTCGCAGGCAATGCCGCTGGGTTCCGTAAAGCTGGAATGGGGCAGCTGCTCCTGTGCCCAGTAGTCGCTGTTGGTGTTGTTGCCCTCTACCTGATGGGCTGCTGTTGCAGCACCGATGAAAAAACCTTTTTCAAATTTCTGCATGATGGTTCTCCTTTTATTCAGATTATTCAGAAGCCGAGTTTTCTCTTGTGCCTATTGTAACAGGTCTGCGCGGAGCAAAAAGGATAATTTTTCACGTTATTGGTGAATTTTTCGTTGAGCGATCAGAACTGCGCGAATTTTTATCCTCAATTCCAGTTTTTTATCCGGCAGTACCTGTTGCATTCTGTTATTCTGGTGTCAAGAAAAGCGGAACCCGTTTCACACAAAAAGGAGGAAAATCATTATGTTCCAAAAGAAACCCAGCGCCAGTGAGGTAGACGGCGTTCAGTATCGCCGCGCCAAAACATGGCAGATCATCTGCTACGCCTGCAACGCCTTTGTGGGCATGAGCGTCTACTCCCTGATCGGTATGGCAAGTTATTCTGCCAGCATCGGCTACGGCATCACCACTGCAACCGTTGGCATCATCCTGATGCTGGCCCGCATTCTGGACGGCTTCACCGACCCGATGCTGGCGTTCGTCTATGACCGCGTCAACACCCGTTTCGGCAAGCTGCGCGTTCTGCTGATCAGCGGCTACCTGATTGAAGCGGTGGGCCTGCTGTGCATGTTCAACCTGTGCTCCAGCAAGGGCCTCGGCCTGCCGGTGTTCGCCCTGACCTACATTATTTACATCATCGGCTACACCGTCACCAACATGACCGCCCAGACCCTGCCCGCCATCATGACCAACGATCCCCGGCAGCGTCCCACCATCGGTGTCTGGACCACTGCACTGAACTACGCCGTGCCCATGGGCATGAGCATGCTGATCTACACCGTCATCCTGCCCAAGTGCGGCGGCACCTTCAATCAGGACTTTCTCAGCATGGTCTGCACCATCGTCCTGATTATTGCCGGCATCGGCACCCTGATCGTCTGCGCCGGTATCTCTGCCTACGATAAGCCCGAAAGCTTTGAGGGCACCAACAAAAAGCACGAGCCGCTGAAGATCGCGGATGTCCTTGAAGTGCTCAAGCACAACAAGCCCCTGCAGTGCTACATCGCCTCCAACGCTTCCGACAAGCTGGCACAGCAGGTAGGCAGCCAGGCCATCATCAACACCATGCTGAATGGTATCCTGATCGGCAACATGGGTCTTGCCACCACCCTTGGCGTGATCAGCATGGTGCCTTCCATCTTCTTTGCCGCCTTCGGCGCAAAGTATGTGGGCAAAAAGGGCAGCAAGAAGGGCATCGTGACTTGGACCTGCATCAGCATGGCCATCACCGCTGTGCTGATCCTGTTCTTCATCTTCACGGATACCCGTCAGATTGGCGTGATGGGCAGCTGGAACATGATCGTTTACGTCCTGCTGACCCTGCTGCAGAACGGTTCCAACATGTGCATCACCACCTCCAACACTTCTTACATGGCTGACACCATCGACTACGAGCTGGACCGCAGCGGCCGTTACATCCCGGCAGTCGTCTCCGGTACTTACAGCCTCATCGACAAGCTCATCACCTCGGTGGCTGCCGTCGTCGCCACCGGTGCCGTGGCTATTTTGGGCTACACCACAACCATGCCCCAGCCCACGGATGCCTACACCTCCGGCATCTTCTGGATGACCCTTGCCATCAAATACGGTCTGCCGATGCTGGGCTGGCTCATCACCCTGCTTGCCATGGTCGGCTGCCCCCTGACCAAGGAGGAAATGGTCAACGTCCAGAAGCGCATCGCGGACAAAAAAGAAGCCCTTCGCCATGAAGTAATTGCAGAAAACATGCAGTAATAACCTGCAAAGACCGAAAGGGCTCATACGCTCTTTCGGTTTTTGCCGATTTGATCCATCTTTTACAAAGGAGTTTTTACCATGAGCAAAACCATCCTGCTGAATCATAGCAACTGGCATTTTACCAAGGAGAACACCGGCATCCCCACCGCCATTATGGGTGAGGCCATTACCCTGCCCCACACATGGAACGCCGTGGACGGTCAGGACGGCGGCAACGATTACTACCGCGGCACCTGCTGGTATACGCTGGCTCTGGCAAAGCCCGCCATCCCGGCAGGCGGCAAAGCAATTTTGCAGTTGGACGGTGCCGCTATGACCGCTGTAGTCTACCTGAACGGCGAAAAGCTGGCCGAGCACAAGGGCGGCTATTCTACCTTTCGGGTTGACCTGACCGAACATCTCAAAGAGGAAAATCTGCTGGCGATCAGCGTGGACAACAGCGACAACGACACCGTGTACCCCCAGAAGGCAGACTTCACCTTCTACGGCGGCATTTACCGGGATGTGACCCTGCATATCGTCCCGGCAGAACACTTTGCCCTGCCCGCTAATGGCGCACCGGCACTGAAGGTGACCCCCATCGTCACCGACCTTGCCGCTAAGACCGCCGAAGTCACTGTGGAAGCCGCCGTGGTGGGTGCACAGAGCGTTACCTTTGCGCTGGAAGGCCAGAGCATCACCGCTCCGGCGGAAAACGGCACTGCAAAGGCTGTTTTCACCCTGGACAATGCCCGCCTGTGGGATGGCGTGGACGATCCCTTCCTTTACACCGTCTCTGCCAAGCTGGACAACGGTGAAGAGACTTCTGCCCGCTTCGGCTGCCGGAAGTTTGAGTTTGACCCCCAGAAGGGCTTCATCCTGAACGGCCGCAGCTATCCGCTGCGCGGTGTTTCCCGCCATCAGGACCGCAAGGGGGCCGGCATTGCCCTGACAAACGAAATGATGGAGGAGGACATTTCCATCATTCTGGAAATGGGTGCCAACACCATCCGGCTGGCGCACTACCAGCACGCACAGTATTTCTACGACCTGTGCGATGAAAAGGGCCTTGTCATCTGGGCAGAGATTCCCTACATCACCATGCACATGACCAACGGCCGTGCCAACACCCTGACCCAGATGGAAGAGCTGATCGTCCAGAACTACAACCACCCCTGCATTGCCGTTTGGGGCCTGTCCAACGAGATTACCGCCGCATCCGCTGTCAATGAAGATCTGCTGGAAAACCACCGTCTGCTGAACGAGCTGGCCCACAAGCTGGACCCCACCCGGAAGACCACCATGGCAAATGTGTTCATGCTGGAGACCACCAGCCCCATTCTGGAGATCCCGGACGTGAACAGCTACAACCTCTATTTTGGCTGGTATCTGGGCGAACTGGAGCAGAACGACGAGTTCTTTGACAAATACCACGCCGATTACCCCGACCGCTGCATCGGCTTTTCGGAGTATGGCGCAGATGCTAACCCCCAGTATCAGAGCAGCCACCCGGAAAAGGGCGACTACACCGAGAGTTACCAGTGCATTTACCATGAGCATATCGCAAAGATGATTGCCGACCGTCCTTGGCTGTGGGCGACCCATGTGTGGAATATGTTTGATTTTGCCGCCGATGGCCGCGATGAGGGCGGCAAGCACGGCGAGAACCAGAAGGGACTTGTCACCTTTGACCGCAAGCTGAAAAAAGACCCCTTCTATCTCTACAAGGCCTATTGGAGCAAGGAGCCGTTCGTGCACCTGTGCGGCAGCCGCTATGTGGACCGCGCCGAGGATGTGACCGAGATTAAGGTCTACTCCAATCTGCCGGAGGTCTCGCTGTACAAGGACGGTCAGCTGGTGAAGACCAAGCAGGGCGACAAGGTGTTCACCTTCCAGCTGCCCATCACCGGCAAGCACAGCATTGAGGCACGCTCCGGCGAGCACAGCAGCGTGATCCTGGTGAACAAGGTGGACGCCCCCAACCCGGATTACGCCATGGACAACCGCAAGAACGTGACCAACTGGTTTGACGGCGAGCTGGACGAAAGCTGCTGGTCGGTGAAGGACAACATGGCTGCCGCCATGGCAGACCCGAAAGCTGGTCCTATCCTGAAGCAGATTTCTGATAAAGCCGCCGCCGCCCGCGGAGATGTTGCCGCTGCCGTGAAAGACAACCCGGCTCTGGTGGCCATGATGGAGCGTGCCATGCAGCGGATGACCATTGAATCCATGCTGATGCAGGCGGGTGCTTCCGAGGAGGACATCAAGCAACTGAACCGTGTATTGCAGGGCATTTCTAAGGAGTGATCTTTGATGAAAACAACCTATTGTAATCCTCTTGATCTGGGCTACCGTTACCAGCACATGAAGGAAGGCCCGCGCACAGCGGGTTTCCGGGAGGGCGCAGACCCGACGCTGGTTTATTTCAAGGGCAAATATTATCTCTTTGTTTCCATGTCGGCAGGCTTCTGGTATTCGGAGGATCTGCTGAACTGGGACTTCCATGCAGACCCCGGCCTGCTGATCTACGACTACGCACCGGATGTGCGGCAGGTGGGCAATTACCTCTATTTCTGCGCCAGCCGCAAGGGACGCAACTGCCCCATTTTGCGCACCGCTGACCCCCTGACTGAGCCGTTTACCGAAGTGTCTGCCCCCTTTGCCTTCTGGGACCCGGATCTGTTCTGCGATGACGATGGCCGGGTGTACTTCTACTGGGGCTGCTCCAACATCTCCCCCATCTACGGGGTGGAGCTGGACCCGGACACCATGACCCCAATCGGTGAAAAGCAGGAGCTGATCTTCGGCAATGAAACCGTACTGGGCTACGAGCGCCCCGGCAACAACGGCATCGTGGACCGGGAAGCCAGCGTGCTGTACCAGTCCATGAAGCAGTTCTATGATCCCAAGACCGGCAAGCTGAATCTGCCGCCGCAGATGGCAAATATCCCCGGTCTGAGTGTCGAAAGCCTGACTGCCATGTTCAACGCCATCGGCAAACCCTACATTGAGGGTGCCTTTATGACAAAGCATAACGGCCTCTATTACCTGCAATATGCCTGCCCTGGCACCCAGTACAACACTTACGCCGACGGTGTATACACCTCCCGTTCTCCGCTGGGCCCCTTTGTGCGGCAGGCATCCAATCCGTTCTCCGCAAAGCCCGGTGGCTTCATTACCGGTGCAGGCCACGGCAGTACCATTGCCGACACCTACGGCAACTGGTGGCACGCTTCCACCATGCGCATTTCCGTCAACTATGACTTTGAGCGCCGGGTGGGGCTGTTCCCTGCCGGGTTCGACAAGGACGGCGTGCTTTACTGCAACCAGAACTTTGCCGATTACCCCCACCGCATCCCGGCAGACCGCTTTGATGCCGCCAGACAGCAGCCGGAATGGATGCTGCTGAGCTACAAAAAGCCGGTCACGGCCTCCAGCACCGCAGAAAACAGCAGCCCGGAATGGGCAGTCAATGAGGACTGCCGCAGCTGGTGGAGCGCCGCCGGTGCAGAGCCGGGTGAATGGCTGTGTGTGGATCTTGGCAAAGAGAGTGATGTCCGCGCCATTCAGGTAAATATGGCGGACGAAAAGCTGGTGGTGGACTTCCCTGCCGACAGCTACGGCGATGACCGCAAGACCCGCCACATCGAGACCCGGCCCCAGATCTCCCACTACACGGTGGAGACCAGTGTGAACGGAGCGAGCTGGACGCTGCGCGAAAATGTTGCCCGCGAGTGCTCCAACGGCTACTACGAATATGCAGACGGCATCCGTGCCCGGTACGTCCGGGTGACGGGCGGCGAACTGCCCTACGGACAGGCGCTGCGCATCAGCGGCCTGCGGGTGTTCGGCAACGGCGAGGGCCCGAAGCCCGCACAGGCCGAAGCCGCCGGGGCTCGCGTGGATGCACTGGATGCAAAGATCACTTGGAAGCATATCGAAAATGCACAGGGCTGCAACGTCCGCTACGGCGTTGCGCCTGATAAGCTCTATCTGAGCTGGCTGGTGTACGATGCAGACGAAGTGACCCTTTCCACCCTGACCGCCGGGCAGGAATACTACATCTGCGTGGACAGCTTTAACGAAAACGGCATCACGCCGGGTAAGACTTTCAAACTGGAGGGGTAAAATATGCCCATCAAAGCTGTGCAGCAATTTATGCTGGGCACTGTACTAAGCAATGAGCAGCAGGCAAAAGAGACCCTTGCTGCCATGAAAGCCGCCGGGTACGATGGCATTGAATTGTGTGGATTTATGATCCACCCCATCGGCTTTGTGGTAAAGCTGCTGACCAAGGCCGCCGGGATGCCGGTGGGCAAGGGCGGCAATCTGGACTGGCACAAGCTGGTGCAGGAGGCCGGCCTTCGGGTGGTCAGTCTGCACACCGACCTTGGCAGTTTGGAACGGGATGCCCACGCAGTGGCCGAGGAGGCCAAAAGCTTCGGCACACAGTATGTGGTCATCACCGGGATGTACCGCTTTGATTACGGCGATGAAGCCGTTATGCACCAGCTTGCGCAGCGGCTGAACAAAGCCGGCGAGACTCTGACAGCCGAGGGCATCCACCTGCTCTACCACAACCACAACTGCGAGCTGCGGCATGTGAACGCAGAAAAGCGCGCCTACGACATCCTCTTAGAAGAGACCGACCCTGCCTTTGTCAACTTTGAGTTTGACAGCTACTGGTTCACCGAGGGCGGTGCAAACGCCTTGGCATGGATGCAGCGGCTCGGCTCCCGCATGAAGCTGTGGCACATCAACGACCGGGGCACCCGCATCACCGGCAGTGCCATCACGCCTATCCTGAAAACCGACAGCATGGAGCTGGGCACCGGCAACATGGACTTGGACAGCCTGATGGCGCAGGCCCTTGCCGTGGAGGTGGATGCCGTTATTCTGGAAAGCCACCGCAATTGGGTGGACAATTCCCCCATCAAGAGCTTCCAGCTCAGTGCAAAATACCTTGCGCAAAAATTCTGACCTGCCATTCTCTCATTATTTTCTTCTTCATTATCCCCATAAAAGCAATGCCCCGCACCGGTTACTCCTTCCGGTGCGGGGCGTTGTGTTTTGCGGGGAATCTTTTTGCGTTACAGGGTGTGGGTGCCCGGCTGCAAGGTCAGGCTTCTGCCATCCGGGAGGGTGACTTCTGCGGTTCTGTTGCAGGGCACGGTGATGGTGTAGGTCACGGCATCGCCTGCATACTGCCAGCCGCTTTCAATGCGCCCCACCGGGGAATCGTACACTGCTTTTGCCCAGCCCAGAGCCGGGTTCGGGGTGGGGGCGATGGTCAGGGTCTCCCCTGCCAGATGGATGCCGCACACGCCACCGAACAGCCAGCCGCAGATGGCACCGTAGGAGTAATGGTTCAGGGATTCGCTGGGGTGGCCGTTTGCGTCAATGCCCGTCCATGTCTCCCAGACGGTGGTAGCGCCCTGCTTGACCTCATAGAGCCAGCTGGGAGCGGTGTCCTGTAACAGCAGCTTATAGGCGGTGTCGGCATAGCCGTACTTTGCCAGCACCTCGCAGAGGAAGGGTGTAGAAAGGAAGCCGGTGTTCAGGTGATAGCCGTTTTCCGCCACCATCCGGTTCAGGGTATCCGCAGCGGCTTGGCTCTCCTCCTCGCCCAGCAGTGCAAAGGCAATGGCGCGGACGTATTCGCACTGGCGGTCAGAAGTGATTTTCCCATTGTCAGTAAAGGCGGCGCGGTACGCCTTTACCGCCTTTTCTGCCGTGTCGCGGTACTGCGCTGCGTCCTCTGCCTTGCCCAGCGCCTGTGCAATTTCTGCCAGAAGCCGCCCGGAATAAGCCAGATACGCCGTACCCACGCTTTTGCGCGGGTTCATCATCGCCTGCATGGGAGTAATGCCAGGCTCACACCACTCGCCGTAGTCCAGACCGTTCAGCACCGTGTACTTGGCGTATGCCCCGGTCTGCTGTTCCTCGGTGGTCTGCTGGGCACGGCCCAGCAGGAACGCATACCACTTCTGCATCATCTCGTAGTTGTCTGCCAGGATCTTGCGGTCGCCGGTACGCTTATAAAGAGCGTAGGGCACCAGAATGGCAGCATCGCCCCAGCCCGCCGACATACAGAGCATGGGGGTCATATAACCGGGGCGGCTGGTGGGCGGGGCAATGTTTGCCATGCGGCCGTCCGGGTACTGGTTCAGGCGGCATTCTGCCAGCCATTTTTCCACCACCGGGTAGCAATCCATCAGGGTCAGACCGGTTTTAATGAACACCCCCATGTCGCCCGTCCAGCCGGCACGCTCGCGGGTGGGGCAGTCGGTGGGGATATCGCAGAAGTTGCCCTTCTGGCTCCACACACTGTTTTGCACCAGCTGACTCACATCCGCATTGCCGCACCCAAAGCTGCCGGTCACCGGCATCTCCGAATAGACGGCGTGGGCAGTAAACTCTGCGCCGGTCAGGTCGATGTCCGTTTCCACCTTTGCGTACCGGAAGCCCATGATAGTAAAGCTGGGCTTGTAGTGGTTCTCCCCCTCTTTGCAGATCAGTTCCAGCAGCTGCGCCGTGCCGCCCTCCTTGTGGCGGTTCCGGTCCTGAAAGTTCTCCTGCGTAAAGTTGCCGTTCTCGTCCAGTGCTTCGCCGCACAGCAGCTTGATTTTCTGTCCGGCATGGGCAGTCAGCTTCATCTCTACATAGCCTGCCATATTCTGCCCGAAATCCAAAACCGTTTCTCCATTGGGTGTGCGGAACAGCCTGCCCGCAAAGGCTTCCTGCTCCCGGATGGGCACGGTGTTCATGCCAATGAGGGGGAGCGTGTTAGGCGCAGTCCTCACGCCGTGCCAGCCGGTCAGTTCTCCTTCCAGCCGGGCATCATACACTTCGCCCTGCTGCAGATCGTTCTGGCGGATGGGACCGCACTGGGTCGCTTCCATGGCATCATCCGAAACGCAGACCGCCTTGCCATCCACTTCCAGCTGGAACAGGACAGCCAGTTCCTTGCCGAACAGGTCGCGGTCACCGTCCACGCCGGAAGTGCTGCGGTACCAGCCATCGCCCAGCGCGATCAGCAGTTCATTCTCGCCGGGATGAACAAGCACTGTCACATCGTAGGTCTGTGCCCCAAGGTGCTTGTCTGCGGTAAAGCTGCCGGGAGCAAGCACCATATCGCCGACCCGCTTGCCGTTCAGCCATGCCGTATACAGACCCTTGGCGGTAATATACAACCGTTTGCTTTCTCCTGCCGGGACTGTGAACACCTTGCGCAGATAGCTTGCCGGACGGTGGGGCTGATAAGGCTGTGCCTGCCCTTTACCGGAGGCTTCCAGCGCTGCCTGCTTCTGCTCCCAGTTGGGCTTTGCAAAGGCGTTGATTGCATCAGTGCAATCGATATCCGGTTCTTCCGTTTCCGGGCAGACCCACACGCCCTGCCAGTCGGCAAAGGGCAGACCCGTTTCAAAGACGGCTTCGCTCCACGCACCGGGCTGGTCATTTTCATCCCACAGCCGGATGCACCACTGTCCCTGCGTCTTGGGCGGCATAGGGGTGGGCGTTTCGGTGTGCATCACACTGCTCAAGATCTTTCCGCTTGCCCACAGCGTTTCGGCTCCGGCGGTCACTTCGATTTCGTAGGCGGTCTGGCGCACGCCTTCGGCGCACTGCCACGATAAAAACAGCGTCCCGGCATCTATGCCGAGAGGCTGGGTCAGATGATTCGTTTTCAGGTTTGTTGCTTGCATCATCCACATCTCCTTTTTCCGTTTGATCTCTGCTCTTATTATAGAGGGAATCCCACGGAATAAGGGTGCAAAAATTTGTGTTGCCGGTCAAAAAGTCGTGCTATTTATGATAATCCAAAAAATTCATCTTGCTTCACGATTTTTCATCCGTACTGTCTGCGGTTTTCCTGTTATACTTTGGGTATCATAGCGCCAACCAGCCACCAGCCTGTATGATTTGCTACAGGTTGGTGGCCGGTTCTGTTATTTTTCGATTTCTTCCAATGCAGGCATGGCAGGGATCGCACCGTGGCGGCTGGTGGTGATGCTGGCAGCTTTATTGGCAAAGGCCAGAATGCTTTCCAGTTTGTCCACCGTCAGGGTGTCCAGCTCCTCCTTGCAGAGTTTGGACAGAGCCGCCCCAAAGAAGGTGTCGCCTGCGCCGTTGGTGTCGCCCACCTTGCAGGGGACGCCTGCCACATGACCAGTTTTCTCCCCAAAACGGTAGAACACGCCGTTTGCACCCAAGGTGACAAAAATCAGTCGGATGCCGTTCTGTGCCAGCTGTGCCGTGCCGCTTTCGCAGTCGGTGGTTCCGGTGAGCAGGGGCAGCTCCTCGTCGGAAACTTTCAGGATATCCACCAGCGGCAGAGGGGCTTTCATCTGAGCGATGGCATCCTCTTTATCTTTCCAGAGGTTTGCGCGATAGTTGGGGTCATAAGTAATGACAGCACCCAGCTTTTTGGCACGGGCAGCAGCATCCAGCGTAGCGGTGCGGGAGGGGTCAGCGGTCAGGCTGACAGAGCCGAAGTGGACGATTTTCGCAGCTTTCAGAGCGCCCTCCGAAATATCCTCTTTGCACAGCATCACATCGGCATTGGCACTGCGGTAGAAGCTGAAATCCCGCTCGCCGGTGGCATCCACCGACACAACTGCCACGGTGGTGGGGTGGTCTGCATCCACCGCCATGCCGGAAACGTCCACCTTGTTTTCTGCCAGAACCTCTTTCAGGTAGCGGCCAAAGGCATCTGCCCCCACCTTGCCGATAAAGGCGGTCTGTGCGCCCAGCCGGGCGGCAGCTACCGCCAGATTTGCCGGGGCACCGCCGGGGTTTGCGGCAAACTGAGGGATGCCTTTTTCATCCTTGCCGGTCTGGGTCAGGTCGATCAAAACTTCACCGATCGTTACAATATCCATGGCTGCTCCTTTCAGCGGCGTACCATCAGCGCCTGATAGGGTTCCAGCTCCACATCCGCCAGCCAGACGGAAGTGCCCTCCGGGGTGTGATACTCGCCGCCCAGAGCATCCAGACTTGCCCCTGCCGGGTACTCGGTAAAGTTGAACAGTCCCACCAGCGTTTCCTCGCCGCGCTTGCGCACCAGCGCCAGCACACCGGGATTGTGGCTGTCCCATGTGGTCACCCATGCATCCGGGGCAAAGCAGGGGTCTGCCCGCATTTGGCGCAGCTGCTCCATGCCCTGCCACAAGGCGTTTTGCAGCGTGCCCTTCCGGGTGCGCTGCTTTGCGTTCTCCCAGTTGAATTTGCTGCGATGCAAATTGCGGCTGTCTTCCACACGGTCAGGGTCGTTTTTGTAATCCCAGCCATTGAGTTGCGCAATTTCATCGCCACAGTTCAGCATGGGGAAGCCCTGCAAAAAGGCCATGGCAGTGTGCAGCAAAAGGTCACGCTTTACGGCGTAGTCCAGTGCGATCTTGTCGTTCTTTTCCAGGGCCTGTTCCACGCCGCACAGGCTGGCGGTGGTGCCGCAGCTCCGGGCATCGCCGGTGGCAGGGTCGTAATTGTACAGCTCGCCCTTTGCCCAGCTTCCGGGGAAATTGCCCTCGTAGAAGTGGTACAGATATTCTTTATGTTTCTGCGGGTCGATGCCCAGCCGGTTTTCCACCGCTTCGTCCAGACCCCAGCCGATGTCGTCGTGGCAGCGCAGATAGTTCACGAACCAGCAGTTATCCGGCAGGGCGTGCAGGGCATCCAGCTGCGCTTTCAGCAGCCGGGTGTCCCGGCTGGCAAGGGCACCCCACAGGTTGACCATGGTGGACACGTTGTAGAGCATGTGGCATTCCGGTTTTTCCGGGGTACCGAAATAAGCCGCCAGCTCCTTGGGAGCCATGACCACCTCGCCCTTGAGGATGACCGCCGGGCAGACGCATTCCAGCACCATGCGGAGCATCCGCACGATGGTGTGTACCTGCGGCAGATTGCGGCAGGTGGTGCCCAGCTGCTTCCAGATATAGGGTACCGCATCAATGCGGAACACCTCTACACCCAGATTTGCAAGGTGCAGAATGCTCTTGGTCATGTCCACGAACACTGCCGGGTTTGCGTAGTTCAGGTCCCACTGATAGTCGTGGAAGGTGGTCAGCACCCACTTGTGCATCTCCTCGCACCAGGTAAAGTTGCCGGGCGCGGTGTTGGGGAACACCTGGGGCACGGTCTGCTCGTACTGGTCGGGGATGGTGCGGTCCTCGTAGAGGTGGTAATAGGCCTGAAACCACGGGTCGCCCGCCTTTGCCGCCATCGCCCAACGGTGGGTGCTGGCGGTGTGGTTCATGACAAAATCCAGACACAGGCTGATGCCCGCCTTGCGCAATTCACGGGTCAGGTTTTCCAGATCCTTGTTGGTGCCGAGAGTCGGGTCTACGGTATCGAAATCCTCCACCGCATAGCCGCCATCGTTGTGGGGGTGGGGCATCTGCAGCAGGGGCATCAGGTGCAGATAGGTCAGCTTCTGTTCTTTCAGGTAGGGCAGCTTCTTTGCCAGCTCTTTCAAATTTCCGGCAAAGAGGTCGGTGTACATGGTCATGCCGAACATATTGCCCCGCTTGTACCACTCCGGATCGGCAGAGCGTGCCTTGTCCAGTGCTTTCAGCTCGGCGCTGCGGGCGTTGTAGGCTTCTGCCATCTCCCGCTCCAGAACTTCCAGCCCTTCCCGGTTGTGGTACAGTTCCATGAACAGCCATTCCAGCTCGTCCTTATGGCGGGCAAAGCGGGTGGAAAATGCAGTTTGATCCTTCATATCCTTTTATCCTTTTCGTGTAAGATGAAGCTGCACGCTGGGGTAATCGCCAAACAGCTGCGGCAGGACAAGCCCCGCATACAGCAGCGTGCTGCCGCTGAACCGCATCCCCTTGTGAATGCCGTCCTCTACGTCGTGGGCATACTGAGAGCCGAAATAGTCGATGCCGTCCAGTTCATACACAGCATTTTCTTCCAGCCCACGGAAGCACAGGTGGATGGGCAATGGATTCGCCTGCGGATGGGTCACCACCAGATTCAGCAGCGCCTCGCTGCCGTCCTCTGCGGCAAACTGCCATGCCGTGAAATAGGTGTTTTCTGCCGGGTCGGTCAGCCGGTAATAATCGCCGGTACGGATCAGGTCGTTCAGCCTCTTGAACCGCTTGATCTGATTTTTCACTGCGGTGCACTCGGCGCGCTTCAATTTGCCCAGATCCAGCTCGTAGCCAAAGGTGCCGCTCATAGCCACCACCGCGCGGGTGTCAATGGGGGTCGTGCGGCCGGTCTGGTGGTTGGGGCAGGCAGAAACATGGGCACCCATGGTGCAGACCGGATAGCCAAAGGAGGTGCCGTGCTGGATCGTCAGCCGTTCAATGGCATCGGTATCATCACTACACCAGATCTGGGGATAGTAGCACAGCATTCCGGCATCAAAGCGTCCGCCGCCGCCTGCGCAGCCCTCGAACAGCACCTCCGGGAAGCCCTGCGTCAGCCGCTCTGCCAGCGCATAAACGCCCAGCATATAGCGGTGCATGATTTCACCCTGCTGTTCGGCAGGGAAAGCACGGCTGTACACATCGCTCATGCTGCGGTTCATATCCCACTTGATATACTCAATGTGATGCTCCCGCAGCAGCTTGCCGATAACCCCTGCCAGATAGTCCACCACCTCCGGGCGGGCAAGATCCAGCACCAGCTGGTTGCGCCCCATGGCGGGCTTGCGTCCGGGCAGGGTCAGCGCCCAGTCCGGGTGGGTGCGGTACAAATTGGAGTTCTCGTTGACCATTTCCGGCTCGATCCACAGGCCGAATTTCATGCCCAGCGCATTGATCTGCCCGATCAGCGGATCCAGTCCGCCGGGCAGCTTTTCGCAGTTCACGATCCAGTCGCCCAGCCCCTGATTGTCGTCATTCCGGGTGCCGAACCAGCCATCGTCCAGCACCATCATCTCCACACCGAGAGAGGCCGCTTTTTCAGCAATCTTTACGATCTTTTCGGTGTTGAAATCAAAATAGGTGGCCTCCCAGTTGTTGATCAGCACCGGGCGGCGTTTGTCCTTCCACGGGCCGCGGCAGATGTTGCGCCGCAAAAAGCGGTGGTACTGCTGGGAAAGCGGGGTCAGACCCTCTGCCGCAAAGGAAAGGATCACCTCCGGGGTGTCAAAGGTCTCGCCCGGCTTCAGGTTCCATGCAAAGCGCTCCTCCTGAATGCCGCTCACTACCCGGACAAGCCCGGTCTGAGAGCGCTCCACGTCCATCTGGTAGCTGCCGGAATAGACCATCATCACCCCGTAGCAGGCACCGCTGGTCTCTGTTGCATCCTGCTGGCAGAGGATCAGGAAGGGATTATTGTGGTGGCTGGAGCTGCCCCGCACCGAAGAAATGGTCTGGATATTGGTGCCCACAGCTTCCCGCTCCAGCTGCCGTTCCATAGCGTGTCTGCCGTGGAAATGCAGCAGATCCCATCTGCCAAAGGGCAGATCCAGACAGGCAGATGCCGCCTTGTCCAGCCGCAGCGGGGTATCTCCGTGGTTTGTCAGCCGCGCCGCACGGGTGATGACATCCTGCTGTGCAAACACGCCGTACAGCAGTTCCAGCGTCAGACCGGTGGTCTCGTCCTGCATTCGGACGATCAGGGTCTCGGCATCGTTTTCCTCTGCGTGGGCACAGGGCAGACCGGTCAGGGAGTATTTGCCGGATTCTATTGTATGATCAACATAGGTGAAATCCGCACCGAATGCGCCTTTTTCGTCTGCGACTGTCAGACAGGAGATGCGGAAATCACCCACGTTGCAGCCGGTATACTCCTGCGGGAGCAGATCCGGGGAAATGCCCCGGTGGGTGCGGTAAGCGTAGTAATCCGGCGAGAATCCCCGGTCTGTGCGGGGATACAGCTGCATCAGATCGCCTGTACCGATTTTTTTACCATAATACAGGTGCAGAAGATGCCCCAGCGCATCCACCTTCATGTGGTAGCTGGTATGGGCGGTCTCCAACGCAAAAACGCGGGTCTCGGAATCAAATCGAATGCTCATTGGTTCAACACCTCAAAGAATTATTTCCAACAAAAACGCCGACAGGCAGGCGGTCGTATGGGAACGGCTACCCGCCTGTCGGCTATGATGAAGGAGAAATGTGAATTGCTTATTTACCGCCGGTCATGGCAATGCCCTGAATAAACTGCTTTTGGAAGATCAGGTACAAGATCACCATGGGGATCATGGCCAGCAGGCTGCCTGCCATCAGCACCGGGAAGTTGGTGGTGTACTGACCGTTCAGGGTGGAAAGGCCGGCAGACAGGGTCATCATGTTCAGATCGGTGTTGCAGATCAGCGGCCACATCAGGTCGGCATAAGCGAACACCGCCGTAAAGATGGCCAGTGCCGCCATGCTGGGGCCGGTCAGCGGCAGCATGACCTTGACGAAGGTCTGCCACTTGTTGCAGCCGTCCAGATACGCCGCCTCTGCGATCTCGTTGGGGATGCCCAGATACGCCTGCCGCAAAAAGAAGGTGCCGAAAGCGCTGACCAGACCGGGGAACACCAGCGCGAAAATGGAGTTGGTGGCTCCCATCTTTGCCAGCATCTGGTACTGCGGAATAATGAAGATCTGGCTCGGCAGCATCATCTGGATCAGCACCAGACCGAACAGCAGCTTTTTGCAGGGGAATTCCAGTTTGGCAAAGGCATAGCCTGCCATGGAGCTGAACACCACCGCAAAGATCACACGGAACAGGATCAGCAGACCTGTATTGACGTAGAGGTTGGTAAAGGGCAGGCTCTGCAATGCCTTGACAAAGCTGTCCAGATTCCAATGGGAGGGCAGGATCTGCGGCGGGATCGCCATAGACTCGGCCTGCGTCTTGAAGCTGGTGAGCACCATCCATACAAAAGGGAAGATCATGCTGATGCTGCCGAGGATCAAGACCAGATAGGTAAAGAACGTTACGACATTCTTTCTGGTTTTCAGACTGGCATTCATAGTTTACACCTCGTAATTGACCCACTTCTTCTGACCGATGAACTGCACCAGGGTGACCAGACCGATCAGCAGCACGGTCCACACCACAATGGCCGATGCGTAGCCCTTATTGCCGGCAACAAAGCTCTCGCGGTAGAACAGGTACATCAGGCTCTGTGCGCTGGTCAGCGCAGGGTTCGTCTGCTCCACCATCATGTAGATCAGATCGTAGACCTTCAGGGAAGCCATCAGCCGCATAATGAGCACCACAAACAGGGTGGGCGACACCATGGGCAGCGTAATGCTGAAGAACTGGCGGATCTTGGATGCGCCGTCCAGCTCGGCGGCTTCGTACAGGGACTGGGAAATGTTCTGGATGCCGGACAGCAGCAGCACGGCGTCGTAGCCGATGGAGCTCCAGATGGCAACGATGGCACAGGTGACCAGAACGATCTTGGGGTTGGTCAGCCAGCGGATATTCGCGCCAAGGACCTGATTCAGAATGCCGTACTCCGCATTGAAGATCCACTTCCAGACCATTGCCACCGCAGCAGGAGCCACCACCATGGGCAGGAAGAAGATGGCGCGGAAGGCGGTCTTGCCCTTGATCTTTGCGTTCAGCAGCACTGCCACGATCAGCGCCAGAAAAACGCCCACCGGCACAGTGAGGATGCAGAAGTAGATGGAGTTCCAGTTTGCCTTCCAGAATTCCGCATTGCGGAACATTTCAAGGTAGTTTTCCAGACCGCAGAACTGATAGGCTCCAAAGGCTTTCGTCTTGGAAAAGCTCATGTAGATGGTCTGGAAGAAGGGGATGATATTCAGGATCATCAGACCGATGATGGTGGGAGCTATCATGACCAGCCCCCAGAAACGCCCATCCCGGCCCAGCTTTGATGTGCTTTTCATTTGGTTCCTCCCAAGCTGCATTTTCAGCCCGCACTGGCCTGATCCACGATGTCCTGCATCTTCTGCAGGCCGGTTTCGAGATCCTCGGTACCTGCGTAGATCTTCAGCAGCTCATCATTGACCTTGCTCTTCCACTCCGGGCGAGAGGCGTTGTTGACGCTCTGGATGCTGTACTCAAACATCTCAATGAAGCACTGGATATTGATGGGATACTCTGCAAAGCAGCCTGCCCATGTATCCTCCAGACCCTGATAGGCAGGGATGGCCGCGCCGCTTTCGCCCTGAATGCGCTGACCCTCCTCGCTGCCGAAGAACTTCAGGATATCCTTCACGGTATCCAGATTCTTGTTGCTGGCAGCAGTAGCGTAGCACAGACCGTTGGAGATGGTCGCACGGCCGTCTCCGCTTTCCGGGTCGGGGCACTTGGGCAGAACCGCCACATCCCACTTGCCCACCATTTCGGGGTAGTTCTGCAGCTCGGCAAGGATGTTCCAGTCGCCTTCCAGGAACATTGCACCCTTCTCGGAGAAGAATGCAGTGCCGGGAGCGGTCTCAGCAAAGTAGGTCTGGTCCGGGCACCAGTCGTTCTGCTGGAGACCGATGTAGAACTTCATTGCCTTTTCGGTGGCAGGCTGGGTAAAGCCCGCCTTGGTCTTGTCCTCGTTCAGGATGTAGCCGCCGGCCTGATACACAAAGTTCCAGTAGCCAAGCTGGTCATCGGCGTATGCCATATAGCCGTACTTGCCGGTGGCAGCGTAGATCTTCTCGGATGCGCTGACCAGATCGTCCCAAGTCCAGCTCTCGTCCGGGTAAGCTACACCGGCAGCATCGAACATCTCCTTGTTATACACCAGACCGACCGTGTCCTTGTCCTTGGGGACTGCATACAGGGTACCGTTGGAGCCCATGGCGTTGGACAGCGAGATCTCCGAGAACTTGTCCTTTTCCACAATATCGGAGCAATCTGCCAGCATTCCATTGTCAGCGTACTTCAGAATTTCATTGGTGTGCATCCAGAAAATATCCGGCATCTGGTTGCTGGTGGCTGCAGCCTCCAGCTTGGTCCAGTATTCGTTCCAGCTGGTGACCTGCACCTCAATGCTGACCTCCGGGTGCTGCTGGGTGTAGGCCGCACACATAGCCTCCATGCCCTCCTTCTGTGCAACGTCCCAGATCTGGAAGGTCAGTGCCTTCTTGCCGCCGGAAGAACCGCTGCCGCTGTTGCCGCCGCAGGCTGCCAGCATGGATGCGGCGCTCATTGCCGCCATTGCCTTTACGAATTGTCTGCGAGAGATCTTCATTTTTGTTCTCCTCCAAAGTCCTTATTCCGTAGGGTGATCTTCGTATGGTGTCGCACCGGCCGGGTCGATTTTCTTGCTTTTGTCAGCTCTTACAAAAGCAGCGAGAAAATTTTGTGCATCATCACATTGCACAGTTTCTTTTCTCTTGTTGTGTCATTATTATACTATCTGCCGGTGGTTTCGTAAATGCAAAAATGCGACTTGTTATATCTCAATTTGAAGGAATACTACGAATTATGTTGAAGTTATCACGCATTTTGGTATATAATAAGAAAAAGCGGACAGGAGGCATCTTGTATGCAAGAATGTACAAAAAGAAACGTATCAACGGAAACAAAATGCAGGTTCCATGTGTTTCAGGATGAGCGATTCGTCGATCTCAACTTATACCAATATGGCTGGGAGCAGACAGAGCCTCTGCACTCCTATGGTCCCTATGCCCGCAACCACTATCTGTTCCACTATGTCATCTCCGGCAAAGGGCTTCTGCTTGCAAACGAGCAGGAATACACCATCGAGGGCGGGCATGGTTTTCTGATTGCTCCCGGTCAGGTCACCACCTACCGTGCCGATGAACAGGAGCCGTGGGAATACACATGGATCGAGTTTGACGGTCTGCGTGCCCACGAAGCCCTGAACCTTGCAGGCATCAGCGGACAGAACCCGGTGTACTCGCCTGCGAGCACCAAAGCCGGACAGCTGCTGCAAGAGCAGATGCTCTTTCTTGTAAATCACAGTCAGGACAGCCCCATGCGCCAGATCGGCTACGGCTTTCTGTTTCTGGATCAGCTTGTACAGTCCTCTGCCTCCCATCAGGCACAAAGTCCCCGCCGCCTGCGGGACTTCTATATGAAAGAGGCTCTGTCCTTCATCGAGCAGCATTACAGCGAAGATATTTCCATCGAGGATATCTCCTCCTTCTGCGGACTGAACCGCAGCTATTTCAGCAAGGTGTTCCGGGATACCATGGGCGAAAGCCCGCAGGGGTTCCTGCTGCACTACCGCATGGCACGGGCGGCACAGCTGCTGACCGAAAGCCGCCTGCCCATCAGCACCATCAGCACCATGGTCAGCTATCCCAATCAGCTTCACTTTTCCCGTGCGTTCAAAAATGTATATGGCATCAGCCCACGGGACTATCGTGCAAAGCATTTTGCACTATAAAAATTGCTCTCATTCTCCGCTATACGCCTTTCGTTTTTCCGACATATAAAAACACCCCATTTGTCAGACCGAATACTGTCGGACAAATGGGGTGCTGTTCATTCAGGGGCGCACCCTGTTTTTTGTTTGCGTTTAATCTTCTAACCCATGGCTCCCAGTTACGTTTTTCAAATATTCCTCCGGGTCACCGTTTAGAATTAAATCGGCATAGCCCAGTGGGTCATTGTAGATGAGATAATCCAACTCTGACCTCTGCGCCATGGTCACATCCAGTGCATCCTCGACCCCGGTGCAGTCGATGGAGATCATTCTCCCATCCCGGAGCAGCAGCTCCACGCAGCCGGTATCCATATTGAAATGGCAGGTTCTTGCATCGTACTTCATGTTTGTGTCCTTTCCGCCTTACGGCACTCTCACCGTGGTCTGTCGTGCTTTCTTATGATAAGGTCTGGGACGTTTTTCGATGGAAGCAAGGGATTCGTTCTGTTTTCCAAAGAATACAAAAAATCCGAACCCTTCTCCTATTGGAAAAAAGTTCGGATTTTGTTGTTGTGGTGCACCTCCAGGGACTCGAACCCTGGGCCCACTGATTAAGAGAAACCAACGTGCAACAATCGTCAATTTTCAAAATTGCGTGAATTCGTTATTTTTATCGTTTTGCCGTAAATTTGAGTTTTGCATCCGCTGCATTCTTTGCACCTGTTGTTCCCTCTTGCATCCGTTATCCAGCCGTTCCGGTGTGCAAAAATGTGCAGAGCCAAAATCAACCCCTTAAAACAGGTATCGGATTTTTATGCAAAGCCGGGAAATCGGTCGGGTTCGAGCCCAAAATGACAGCTGCAATCTAGCCTGTTCAGACCGAGCATCAAATGTACATCCACAACTACGATTCATGGCAGGGATTTGGACAACTGCGATCTCTTATAAATCCAAAGCAGCTCTTTCTATGTGGACTTTTCTGGGTAGAAATACCCAGAGGGTTCACTTTTTTTATTTTATCGACAGCGCCTCCATCCGGGCTATACTGCTGTTTTGACATCTATTTGGCAGCAAAACCCTGAAGGATCACGACTCGTTATAAAGCGTGACGGATTTCAGACAAAAGCGCACAAGGCTTGAACAAAGCCGTAAGATCACTTTCTGGAGCGACAAAGTCTTATACAATCTTTGTTTCGATTGCAGGACCCTTTTCCCCTCTTAATACTTTTAGCGGTATTATGGCCTTGCAAGAAAGAAATGAGGTGAACAATTATGAGCATTACAAATGCGGCGAGAAGATTTGAACAGAGATTTGACGCAAAAGCGGAGCGTTTTATTTGGCATCATCCGCTACTTGGCTCCATCTCCATCTTTGTTGGAATGCCATTACTGGTTTTGGCGTGTGTCTGTATCAGTACGATCGTTATCGCCTTTCCTATGGCATGGCTTTTGGGTTGGTTGTAATCTTTATTTCATCTTTAAACACACAAAAGATCACTAATGCCATTTTTAGAGGAAAGGTTTTATGATATTGGGGACAGCAAAAAAGGAGGATGAATCTTATGCAAATGCTAATTGCACTCATAGGTGTATGTGCGGCAGCAATGCTGCTGTGGTATGTCTATATTTTAATGAAGGGAGATGATCAGGCATGAGCGCCATGATTCAGTATGTTTTATACCTTGCCATTCTGGTTGTTTTGGCAATTCCGCTGGGCGCATACATAAAAAACGTCATGAGCGGCGAGAAAACTTTTTTGTCCAAAGTTCTGACACCGTGCGAAAACCTGATTTACAAGGTTACGCGTGTAGACAGAGAAGAACAGATGACATGGAAAAAATATGCGGTAAGTGTAATGATTTTTTCCGGTATCGGGCTTGTTTTTCTGTTCCTGCTTCAACTTCTGCAGGGAGTTCTTCCCGGAAACCCGCAGAATCTTTCCGGTGTGAAATGGGATTTGGCATTTAACACTTCTGCAAGTTTCATTACCAATACAAACTGGCAGGCATATTCCGGTGAATCCACATTGAGTTATCTCACTCAGGCTTTAGGTCTGACTGTTCAGAACTTTGTTTCCGCAGCTACAGGTATCGCCGTTCTATTTGCATTGATCCGTGGCTTTATCAAGGTGAAATCCTCCGGGTTGGGAAGCTTTTGGGTGGACTTGACCCGCATTGTGGTTCACATCCTACTCCCGCTGAATCTGGTCATTTCTCTGTTGCTGGTAGGCGGCGGCGTGATCCAGAACCTGAAAAGTGCAGAAACAGTATCCCTTGTAGAACCGATTGCCGTCAGTGCAGAAGGCGAAATCCTTGAGGATGCGGTAATTGACTTAGACACCGAAACCGTCACTGTAGATGGCGAAATCGTTTCGGATGCACAGATCGTCACCGAGCAGTTCGTACCGATGGGTCCTGCGGCCAGCCAGGTCGCAATCAAACAGACCGGCACCAACGGCGGCGGTTATATGGGCGTCAACTCCGCACATCCTTTGGAAAATCCCAATGCCTTTACCAATCTGATCGAAATGATTTCCATTCTACTGATTCCGGCGGCACTGTGTTTCACATTCGGTTCTGCGGTAAAGAACAAGAGGCAGGGTATTGCAATCTTTATGGCAATGTTTCTCTGTCTGGTTGTTGCCTTGAGCTGTATCGCCGTCACTGAACAGGTTGGCACCCCCCAGCTTGCACAAAACGGCGCAGTCAATATGTCAATGGCCGAACAGGCAGGCGGCAATATGGAGGGCAAGGAGACTCGCTTTGGCATTGCAGGGTCCTCTACATGGGCAGCTTTCACCACAGCAGCCTCCAACGGCTCTGTAAACTCCATGCATGACAGCTACACGCCGCTTGCCGGTATGGTGACTATGCTGCTGATGCAGCTCGGCGAGGTTATTTTCGGCGGCGTGGGCTGCGGCCTTTACGGTATGCTTGCTTTTGCTATTCTGACGGTGTTCATTGCCGGTCTGATGGTAGGCCGTACACCGGAATTCCTTGGCAAGAAAATTGAGCCTTATGAGATGAAATGGTCGGTACTGGTTTGCCTTGCAACACCCATTGCAATTCTGGTCGGCAGCGGCCTTGCCGCCGTAGTACCCTCTGTCATGGATAGCCTGCATAACGGCGGTGCCCACGGTTTCTCTGAGATGCTGTATACCTACTCATCCTGTGGCGGCAATAACGGCTCTGCCTTTGCCGGTTTCAATGCGAATACCGTATTTCTGAATGTAAGTCTGGGACTGGTGATGCTCTTTGCCCGGTTCCTGCCCATCATCGGCACACTTGCAATCGCAGGCAGCCTGGCTGGGAAAAAGAAAATTGCCACGACTGCGGGCACCTTGTCTACCACAAATGGAATGTTTGTTTTCCTGCTGATCGTTGTGGTATTGCTGATCGGTGCGCTGAGCTTCTTCCCGGCGCTTGCTCTTGGTCCACTTGCTGAGTTCTTTGGAAGCATTGCGTAACGGAGGGTTACAGATATGAGTACAAAACAGAAAACTGCTTTTGCCGACCGGAAAATGCTCGGCAGAGCAATTAAAGATTCTTTTGTGAAATTGAGCCCGAAAACACAGGCAAAAAATCCGGTCATGTTTCTGGTTTTTGTGGCTGCTATTTTGACCAGCATTCTTTGGGTGGTATCCCTGTTCGGGTTAAAAGACGCTCCAAGCGGATATACACTGGCGATTGCCATTATCCTTTGGTTTACCGTGCTATTTGCCAATTTTGCCGTGGCCATTGCAGAAGGCCGAGGCAAGGCACAGGCTGATTCTCTCCGGGCATCCCGTAAGGACGTGGACGCGCATAAGATCCCCTCTGTCTCGGAGAAGGACAGCGTGACCGTGGTTCCCTCCGCCCTGCTGAAAAAGGGGGAACTGGTGATCGTCAAAGCCGGAGAGCAGATTCCGGCAGACGGCGAAGTCGTAGAAGGGGCGGCATCTGTGGATGAAAGCGCCATCACCGGCGAATCCGCTCCTGTAATTCGTGAGGCAGGCGGCGACCGCAGCGCTGTGACCGGCGGCACCACTGTACTGTCGGACTGGATCGTTGTCAGAGTGGCCAACGAAGCCGGAGAGAGCTTTCTGGACAAGATGATTGCGATGGTAGAAGGTGCTGCCCGGAAAAAGACGCCCAACGAAATTGCTTTGCAGATTTTTCTGGTAGCCTTGTCCATCATCTTTATTTTAGTAACAGTCTCCCTCTACACTTATTCCATTTTTTCTGCAAAGCTGGCGGGAATTGAGAATCCCACCTCTGTAACAACTCTGGTAGCGCTGTTGGTGTGCCTTGCGCCTACTACCATTGGTGCCTTGCTTTCTGCCATCGGTATTGCCGGTATGTCCCGACTGAACCAGGCAAATGTTCTGGCCATGAGTGGACGCGCCATTGAAGCCGCCGGTGATGTAGACATTCTGATGCTTGACAAAACCGGAACAATCACCTTGGGCAATCGACAGGCATCGGAGTTCATTCCGGTAGATGGTGTTGATATTCAGGAACTGGCGGACGCCGCTCAGCTTTCTTCTCTGGCCGATGAAACCCCCGAGGGCAGAAGCGTTGTTGTGCTGGCAAAGGAGCAGTTTGGAATTCGTGGCAGAAGCCTTCAGGACAAGAATATGCACTTTGTTCCATTTACTGCCGTGACCCGTATGAGTGGCGTCGACTTTGACGGGAACGAAATCCGAAAAGGCGCAGCAGATGCCATGCAGAGTTATGTGACCCATGCAGGCGGAATGTATTCTCCGGACTGTGATCGAGTTGTCAAGTCTATTGCGTCCAAGGGCGGCACACCTCTGGTTGTGGCTAAGAACCACAAGATTCTCGGCGTTATCTATCTGAAGGATATTATCAAGCAAGGTGTGAAGGAGAAATTTGCAGATCTGCGGAAAATGGGCATCAAGACCATTATGATCACCGGCGACAATCCGATTACTGCTTCGGCCATTGCTGCCGAGGCCGGTGTGGATGACTTCCTTGCGGAAGCAACGCCGGAAGGAAAGCTGGCAATGATTCGTGATTTTCAGGCCAAGGGTCATTTGGTCGCCATGACAGGCGACGGCACCAACGACGCTCCGGCTTTGGCACAAGCAGATGTTGCAGTTGCCATGAACAGCGGCACACAGGCAGCAAAAGAAGCAGGTAACATGGTGGATCTGGACTCTTCACCCACAAAACTGATCGACATTGTTCGCATCGGCAAACAGCTTTTGATGACACGAGGCAGCCTGACTACCTTCTCCATTGCCAACGATGTGGCAAAATACTTTGCCATTATTCCGGCGCTGTTTATGGGACTTTATCCGGGACTGTCTGCTCTGAATATTATGGGGCTGCATTCCCCGCAAAGCGCTGTCCTCTCTGCGATTATTTATAATGCACTCATCATTATCGCGCTCATTCCGTTGGCACTGAAAGGTGTGAAATACCGTGAGGTCTCTGCCGGAAAGCTGCTGTCACGGAACCTGCTGGTTTATGGTCTGGGCGGTCTGGCGGCTCCCTTTATCTTTGTGAAACTGATCGATGTTCTGCTGGTGTTTACCGGCCTGGTATAAGGAGGAGACAAAATATGAATGCGATAACAAAGAAAACAATCTCGTATTTTGAAGGAATTCTTGGCATGACCTTAGCCGTCCTATGTGCGAGTACGCTGCGTTTCGCCCTGTGGGAGCCGGAATTGCTTCAGAAAATTTTTCTCACAATCTTCGGATAAGGGGGTATATATTATGAAAACAATGAAAAGTGTACTGCCAAAGGCAGGTATGATCTTTTTAATCTTTACGCTGCTGTGCGGCGTAATCTATACGGGTGTTGTCACAGGAATTGCTCAGCTTATTTTCCCGGATAATGCAAACGGAAGCATCATTGAAGTAGACGGGAAAAAATATGGCTGTGAATTACTTGGGCAGCAATATACAGATGAAGCCCATATGTGGGGGCGCATTATGAATATTGATGTTTCCACCTATACCGATGAAAACGGAAAGGCACTGATGTACGCCGCCCCCTCCAACCTCTCTCCGGCAAGCGAGGAGTATGCACAGCTCGTGGCGGAGCGGGTAGAAAAGCTCCGGGCTGCCGATCCGGACATGGACGAAACGGCCATTCCGGTGGACCTGGTTACTTGTTCCGGCAGTGGGCTTGATCCCCATATTTCCCCGGCAGCAGCGGAATATCAGGTAGTGCGCATTGCAAAGGCAAATGATATGACCGAAGATGAAGTGCGTGAGATCATCCAAAACTGCACCGACGGACGATTCCTTGGCATCTTTGGTGAAGAGACTGTCAATGTGCTGGAAGTCAATCTGATGCTGGACGGTATTCTGGAGAAGTGAAATGAACATAGCTAAAATCATGATTCCCAAAATCTCCACTGTATTTCTTTATGAAAAGGATACGATTCGTCAGGGATTGGAACGGTTTATGGTACATGGCTATACCGCTGTCCCGGTACTGAATGATCAGGAACAGTATATTGGAAGCGTGACGGAGGGAGATTTCCTCCGCCACCTTCTTGCTTGCCAGACAACAGACTTGAAAGTACAGGAGGGATACCGACTTGGCAGCATTGTTCGCAGAGATTTTTGCCCTGCGTTACAAATAGATGCAGATTCCGAGCAGGTTGTAACTGCAATGCTGAATCAGAATTTTGTCCCCATCGTTGATGGCCGGAATGCTCTATGCGGGATTATGACAAGGAAACGGCTGATTGAATTTCTGGCACAAGCTCGTGATAAAAAAGAATAAGTCCTGCATCTTTAGACGATTTTAATGCAGATACGCATTCTCTTTTACCTTCTTTACTCCCTTTGATTTATAATTAAGGGCACATAAAGGGGTATAAAGGAGGATTGCAGGTATGGGGGTTATTACCATAGCCGCATCCTTTGCAATGATTTCCGGTCGGAAGATTTCTTTGATAGGAGGGTTAAAATGGAACTGCCAAGACAAGATCCGGATCAGCTTCTTCATGCGATCCGTAACGATGCATCCACTAAGAAAAGCGGAAAACTCAAAATCTTTTTCGGTTATGCCGCAGGTGTCGGAAAGACCTATGCCATGCTTCAGGCGGCTCATCAGGCTAAGGAGCGTGGCATCGATGTGGTTGCTGGATACATAGAACCCCATGCCCGACCCCAGACGATGGCACTTCTGGACGGCTTGGAGCAGCTTCCTGTGAAACAAGTTGCTTACGAAGGAATGACCCTTCGTGAATTTGATCTTGATGCTGCGCTCAAGCGAAATCCCCAGCTCATACTGGTGGATGAGTTGGCCCATACCAACGCCGAAAGCAGTCGGCACACGAAGCGGTATCAGGATATTCAGGAACTGCTAAATACTGGAATTGATGTCTATACGACTGTAAATGTCCAACATATCGAGAGTCTCAACGATACAGTAGCCTCTATCACCGGAATTCTTGTGCGGGAACGCATTCCGGATTCCACCTTTGATCAAGCAGATCAGGTAGAACTGGTGGATATTGAGCCTGCGGAGTTGCTGGAACGACTGGCAAGTGGAAATGTGTACCGGGAAGATCAGGCGCAGCGGGCAACAGTTAATTTTTTCACGCTGGAAAATCTCACCGCATTGCGGGAAATCGCCCTCCGTCGGTGCGCTGACCGGGTGAACTTGCTGACGGAAAGCGCCAGAGTACAGAGCCGAGGCGATTACCATACAGACGAGCGCATTCTGGCATGTCTTTCCTCGTCGCCATCCAACGCAAAAATCATTCGGACTGCTGCAAGGATGGCAAGAGCCTTTCGGGGAACATTTACCGCTCTTTATGTGGAAACGCCAAATACAGCGGCGATGAGTGACGATGATAAAAAGCGTTTGCAGGATAATAAGCGTCTGGCCCAGCAACTTGGCGCTGCGATTGAGACAAGTTATGGCGATGACGTGCCTTATCAGATTGCGGAATTTGCCCGTCTTTCCGGCATCTCAAAAATCGTAATTGGACGAAGTACCATTGCACGAAAGAATATTTTCAGCAAGCCCACCTTGACGGAACGCCTGATTTCCAGCGCACCTAATCTGGATATTCATGTGATACCGGATGCCAGCACAGGAACCAGCTATCAGGAAAAAAAGAGTAAGGCGCAGGCAGATGCGATGCCCCTGCGTGATGTTCTGAAGAGTATAGTCGTATTGCTGGCAGCTACACTAATTGGCTGTGGCTTTGACGCTCTTGGGTTCACGGAGAGTAATATTATCGCAGTTTACATATTAGGCGTACTTGTGGCCGCTGTAATCACAACCAACCGACTGTGCGGGATTCTGACCTCGGTTGTCAGTGTGCTGGTTTTCAATTTCTTTTTTACCACTCCGAGACTGACATTCCATTTTGACGATCCGAACTATATTGTTACCTTTACCATTATGTTTATAGTAACGCTGCTTTCCGGATCTCTCGCTACCCGGCTGAAAGAAAATGCGAAACAATCTGCCCATACAGCTTACCGTACAAAGATTCTTTTTGAAACCAACCAGCTTCTGCAAAAAGAGCAGGATGAGAATGCGGTAATCACCGCTACGGCAGGGCAGCTCATGAAGCTGCTGAAAAAAGATACTGTCGTCTACCTGTCTGATGGTAAAGAACTTGCCACCCCTAACGTTTTTCGTGCTGTTAATAGCATTCAGGAAGATTTAATTTCTGAGAACGAGAAAGCAGTCGCCGATTGGGTCTTCCGAAACAATAAACACGCCGGTGCCACAACAGATACATTATCCAGTGCAAAGTGTTTATACCTTGCGATTCGGGTCAACCAGCATGTATATGGAGTGGCTGGTATTGCAGTGAACGGTATTCCGCTGGACTCTTTCGAAAACAGCGTACTCCTCTCTATTCTGGGCGAGTGCGCTTTGGCACTTGAAAACATCAAAAACGCCAAAGAAAAAGAGGAAGCGGCTGTTCTGGCGCAAAATGAACAGCTTCGTGCTAACCTGCTGCGGGCAATCTCTCATGATCTTCGAACCCCTTTGACAGCGATTTCTGGCAGCGCAGACAATTTGCTTGCAAATTATAAAAAGATGGATGATGCATTGCGGGAGCAGACCTTTACCGATATTTATGACGATTCCATGTGGCTGATCAATCTCGTTGAAAACCTGTTGGCAGTCACACGAATTGAGGGCGGACAGGTCAATCTAACTCGGAGTATCGAACTCATGGATGAGGTCGTTTCTGAAGCACTGAAGCACATCAACAGAAAGAGTAAAGAACACACCATTCGTGTGACCAGCGGGAATGACTTTATCCTTGCCCACATTGATGCGAAGCTGATCGTTCAGGTGATTATCAATTTGGTTGACAACGCCATCAAATATACCCCTGTCGGTTCAGTAATTGAAATACATACCGATCAAAAAGAGCAATGGGTCACGGTTTCCGTTTCCGACAACGGCCCTGGAATTCCCGATGAGCAGAAACCCCGTATTTTCGATATGTTTTATAGTGGGGCCAATAAAGTGGTCGACAGCCGCAGAAGCCTTGGATTGGGGCTGTCCCTCTGTAAGTCCATTGTGACCGCCCACGGCGGCACGATTTCCGTATCAGACAATCAGCCAAATGGCACTGTGTTCACATTTACATTACCCGCCGGGAAGGTAGAACTTCATGAATAAACCTTTGATCTTAGTGGTTGAGGATGACCCATCTATACGAAATCTCATTACAACCACATTGAAAACAAATGATTATCGTTATGTGGTAGCGCCCAGTGGCTCGACAGCCATTATGGAGGCCACATCGCACAATCCTGAAATCATCTTGCTGGATTTGGGCTTGCCGGATATGGATGGCGTTCAAGTCATTCAAACGGTACGCTCCTGGTCCAATGCCCCCATCATTGTAATTAGCGCCAGAAGTGAAGATAATGACAAGATTCATGCATTGGATGCCGGAGCTGACGATTATCTGACAAAACCTTTTTCTGTTGAAGAATTATTGGCTCGACTTCGGGTGACGCAGCGAAGACTCTCTCTGATGACGGCAGAGATGTTTACTGCCAGTTCTGTATTTGTGAATGGTAAGTTGAAAGTGGATTATGTCGGGGGATGCGCTTATCTGGATGAAAACGAACTTCACCTGACACCCATGGAGTATAAGCTGTTGTGTCTGCTGTCCAAGAATGTCGGCAAGGTACTGACCCATACCTTTATCACACAAAATATCTGGGGCCGCAGTTGGGATAACGATGTGGCTTCCCTGCGGGTATTTATGGCAACACTGCGGAAAAAGCTGGAGCCAACAGAGGAGTCCCCGCAATACATCCAAACACATATTGGTGTGGGCTACCGTATGATAAAAGTAGAATAATACTATGCGGTCGGCCAGTGTTCACAGATGCATCAGATGTTCAACATACCGAATTGAAGCTCATGCCGAATCACCGTTTGAATTTGCGGTCGCTGCGAACCTTTCTGACCGTGGATGACGAAACGTTTGAACGCTTGCAGAAACGGTTTGAGAGTATGGTACGATAACCTGTTTCTGATTTAAAAAACTTGTCAAGAGGGCTGGCACCGTCCAGTCCTCTCTCTTTTTGCCAAAGTTCCCCTTTCTTTTTCTTGCAAGCTGCCGAAATCAGCGTGTTCTCAAAACTTTTTTGTTGACATGGCTCGATTTTTGTGGTAACCTATTCCAACAATTTAATATAACATATTTTACTTAGAGTTCCAGCTCGGCTCCCGAAGGAGCCGGAGCAAGTTTTAAACCTTCTATCGCTACAT
>NZ_JAFREK010000030.1:0-39332 GCF_017377535.1 Faecalibacterium sp. Marseille-Q4137 | reverse complement strand
ATTTATAGCTAATCCTACTTTTTATGAAAAGCACTTAGTACTTATTTATATCATTACGGTGGGGTTAATTCTCGTAAATTGCTTTTTATGCACAAGAAGTCCCTTCTATTTTGGTGATAAAATAAGAAAATGCTTTTATCGTTAAATAACATTATTATGAATAAAAATGGGAAATCGTTAAAACGCTATGGTTTTTACGATTTCCCATTTTTGTCCTACAATTTAAAATATACTAATCCAAATTTTGCTGTTGCGTTATAATCCTATTTTTCCGATCAATACCAAGAATATGTTCTACAGTTTGTTTTGCAATCAAGTATTCCTGCATATCCTTTTTCACTTGTCGGTACTCGGCATAAGCTTCCTTTTTTCCTGATAAAAGGCGATGATACTCTTCATTCAAAGATTGTCTAGTAGGAACCTTTTTACCAGGAAGCTGATCGAACGCCTTCTTTGCCGCTTTATGAATTTGGATTTCTTCTCGATGTTCTTCAAAGAATTTTATGCTGTATCCAGATTTGCGATAGGCTTCATACACCGATCTGGTTCTTGAATAGTTGTTGATGTGAGTCTGTAATGCTCCAATCTCAACCATTCTTTTTTCATTGGCTTTAATAGTATCAGATAGCTCTGCAAAGCGGCTACTGAGCTGTTCTGTCAAGGCAGTCAATTCTTCATAATTGCTGATGCCTTTTTCTTTCAAAAGGCAAACCGTTCGGGCAGCTTCTTTGCGGTTATATTTCTTTGCCCACCGCTCATAGCCCGCTGATTTACCTTCTGCCATCTTTTCCTGAATATCTATCAGCAGATTAAACTCTCTTTGAGTATGAACCTGCCTGCTTGCTCTGGATGCTTTCTGAACAGACTTACCGGACAGAATTGCAATTATATCCTCCTGACTGTATCCCTCTCCAAGAGAGCGCAGACGAATAAATCGCTTCTCCCCACTATGCCGGAAAGCCGGTTGCTTTCCATCCTTAAATTCATACCCCAGCTCTGAAAGCTGAAAAACAAAATCCGAAAAATCTTTTGGTTTCTTTTTTAATATCTGGTCGATTGCCGCACACAGCTCATCACGCTTGGTACGCTTTTTCGGATAGATCGTTCTCTTGACTCGTTCCCGGTATGGCTTTGGCTCTATAATTGATAAGCCATGCTCAATACAAACCATATCGCTTAATCGCTGAACCGCAAGCCCGGAAAGAAAAAAGTTCTTGAATTTACGGGTACAGTCCAGAGAAGTGGAGTTATAAATGATATGGTTATGGATATGAGAACGATCAATATGTGTCGCCACGATAAAGGCGTGTTTTCCTTTTGTCCAACGCATTGCTGTTTCATATCCGACTTGGTTGGCTTCTTCTGGAGTAATCTCTCCCGGCTTAAATGACTGGCGTATCTGATAGGCAATGATGTCATTTTTCTGCTGTCTGCCTGTGATATGCTGATATTGTCTTTTGGTCAGGAGAAATTCTTCATCGGCTGTTTTGGGGTCACATTCATAAGAGCTGATATATTTTCCATCTTCTGTTTTCGCAGCATTTTGGGAATAATCTGTACGATCTGCCAGACACTGTGCTACCGTTTTTCCCTTGTTAATATGAAGGGCAATCAGTCTTGTTGCTGCCATTTTCTCACCATCCTCTCAAAAAATAAGACTGCCCGCAGGCAGCCTTATTGGTAATTTTATGAAAAGATAAAATCACGTAGGTTTTCTTTGATATGTTCTCCGATTTCTTGGAACAGGACAAACAGGAACAACACCGCATAAACCGCCAGCCCAATTCCAACCAATAGACCAAGCTGCAACCACAGAGATTGAAAAACGCAGTAAATGCAGCAACCAAGAATATATAAGATCAGTGCTCCTATGGCAAAGGAAGAAACATTCACGACAAGTTTTGCCAGAAGGCAAATCAGACCTAATACGAACAGCACAGGCAACGCAACCAGCTTTAAGACCATTTTCCCTACAAATTTCAGAAACCTCATAGAAACACACCCCTTTCTTATCTTCATTATACTGTTTTGAAAAATAAAACACAATGATGTCAATATGTACGGCTGCGGCAATTTTCTTGCCACAGCCCATTTTTATGATTACTGAATACTGGACAGGCACACCAGCACCTCCTTCATGTCTGTCCAGATTTCCTCCAATCGTTCCTGCAAATCCCTGATGTCCGACTCATAAATATTGCCGGTTTCATTGGCTCTTTTAGCATACTGATTCAGGTTGTTGCTGCATCTTCTCAGAAGGGAAACCAGCTCTTTCACATCCTGTAAATCCAGGTTGATGCAGTATCCATCCAGAGCCATCTTCCTAAGATATGCCCCCATGCTCCGGATACCTAGCTCATCCATTTTTTCATGGATTCGCTGTACTTCCTCTTTCGATGCCAGGAAGTGAACATCCTGGTCCCGTCTGCCCATTACAGCACCTCCTCACGCCCACCAGATGCTCGATATGGAGGAATATGCTCTGACTTGGCTTTCAGATCTGCCAGCACAGAAGGTTTATCTGCCTGTTCTGCTTCCTCACGCTCCGGCATGGAGTCCTCCATATTAAGAGCCGCATCCAGTTCTGCCAGACGAGCACTTTTTTCAGCAAGCTCCGCTTCCTGTGGGAAGGGTTTTCCTAGTTCCGCTCTGGTCGCTTCCTGCTGATTTTGAAGATTGGTGAGCTGTTCATGGGCTTTCTCCAGCTTCTCAGGGATGCTGGAGAGGGCATTATCCAGTCGGATGATATTTCCCCTGGCATCAGTTCCAAGCGATACACGATGGCTTACAGCGCCTTTCAGGGTAATATCAAAGTCATGCCGGAAACTATCAAAGGAAAGTTCCATCTGAAAACCACGATAACTGCCAAGAGGGATTGGCTCGGTCGCTTTCATCTCCTTGCAGGCGGCAAGAATCATTTCACCGGCATCCTCTTTTTCCATATAGTGCTTGCCCAAAATTTCCATACCGCAGAATCCTTCCACAATCTGCGGATGAGTTGTAACCGTTTGGATGTCTGCTTCAAATCCACGAATATAGCCTGTCTGCCTTTCAATCTCCGCAGGGAAGTATTTCAGGAGTTTATCTTCCATGCGATACTGCTGGCTCTGATGGTCAGCTTTTAGAACCTTAAGCCTTGCCACATCAATGTCCAAGTCCATTTTTTCTTTAATCAACGGATTCCCGGCACACAGAGCCTTAATTTCGGCATAGGACAGAGCTTGCTCGTCTACATCATCACAGGAACGGACAGGCGATTTCGAGGTCATAATCTGAGAAATGAATTTTTGCTTGTTTTCCAGTGTCTGATAAAGATACGCATCAAAAGTTCCCTCGGTTACATACTGATAGATCTGAACCTCCTTGTTTTGATTGCCCTGACGGATAATTCGACCATTTCGCTGGGTCATATCAGATGGACGCCAGCCCACATCCAAGTGATGAAGCGCCACCAAGCGATCCTGGCAGTTTGTTCCGGCTCCCATTTTCTGTGTACTGCCCATCAGCACACGAACCTGACCAGTACGCACCTTTGCAAACAATTCTTTTTTCTTTGCTTCAGAATCTGCATCGTGAATAAATGCAATTTCTTTCTCTGGCACACCGGCTGCTATCAGCTTCGCCTTGATGTCATCATAAACATTAAACGTGCCATCGTTTTTCGGGGTGGAGAGGTCACAGAACAGAAGCTGGGTCAGCCTGTCAGCTTTTCCTTCTTCCCAAATCCGCAGCACATTTTGCACACAGGCATTGAGCTTGCTTTCCGGGTCATCTGGCAACAGAGGATTGATTAAACGCTGATCTAACCCCAACTTTCTTCCATCGCCGGTAATCTTGAGCATATTGTCCTCGGATGGGTCAACCATACCGGAATGAACCGCCGCTGCACGTTCCGAAAGGTCTGCTACCATGTCTTGCTGATAATCAGAAGGCTGCACAACAACCGTTTCAAATTTCGCATCCGGCACTGGGAGGTGAAGCTGGTCGGAGGTTTTAATATCCGCAACTTCCTTAAACATATTCATGAGTTCCGGAAGATTAAAAAACTTTGCAAATCTGGTTCTGGCACGATAGCCGGTTCCTTCCGGAGCCAACTCAATAGCGGTGGTTGTTTCACCAAAGGTAGATGCCCAGCAGTCAAAATGGGTCAGATTTTTCTTTTGAAGTGTGCCGTACTGAAGGTATCGCATAACAGTATAAAGCTCCGTCATGGAGTTCGATACGGGAGTACCTGTTGCAAAGATAACGCCTCGCCCGCCGGTCAATTCATCCATATAGCGGCACTTCATAAACATATCCGAAGATTTCTGTGCTTCCGAAGTGGAAAGACCAGCGACATTCCTCATTTTTGTGTACAAAAAGAGGTTTTTGAAAGCGTGGCTCTCGTCTACAAACAGCCGATCAACGCCCAGCTGTTCAAAGGTAACAACATCATCCTTTCTGTCAGTAGAGAGAAGTTTATCCAGTCTGGTTTGCAGGGATTTTCTCGTTTTCTCCATCTGTTTGATGGTGAAATTCTCGCCGTTCTGATATTTGAGTTCTGCAATCGCTCCCTCAATCTCATCAATCTGTTCACGCAGCTGGCGCTCCTGACGTTCCGGAGAAAGAGGGATTTTTTCAAACTGACTGTGACCGATAATGACTGCATCATAGTCACCGGTGGCAATTCTCGCACAGAATTTCTTGCGGTTTGCCGTTTCAAAATCCTTTTTGGTTGCCACCAGAAGTTTGGCACTGGGATACAGATGAAGAAATTCATTTGCCCACTGCAAGGTCAGATGGTTGGGAACAACAAACAATGCCTTCTGGCTCAGTCCCAGGCGTTTACTTTCCATAGCGGAAGCCGCCATTTCAAAGGTTTTGCCCGCACCAACCTCATGTGCCAACAGGGTATTCCCACCATACAGCACATGGGCAATGGCATTTCGCTGGTGTTCCCGAAGGGTTATATCGGGATTCATGCCACCAAATCGGATATGGCTACCATCGTATTCACGAGGTCTGGTGGAGTTAAACAGTTCATTATACTTGGTCACAAGTGCTTCACGGCGGTGCGAGTCTTTCCAAATCCAGTCTCGGAACGCATCCTTGATTGCCTGTTGTTTCTGCTGTGCCAGAGTAGTTTCCTTTTTGTTCAGCACACGCTTCTGCTTGCCATCCGCATCCTCAATGGTGTCGTAGATACGAATATCTTTCAGATTCAGAGTTTCCTCTAAAATACGGTAGGCGTTGGCACGTTCCGTACCATAGGTCGTGTATGCTGCCACATCATTCTGGCTCGGAGAACTCTTTCCGTTGATTCTCCATTCTGCTGTCAGTTCCGAAAATTTGACCTCAATCGTGCGGCGGAGATAATACGGAGTTTCAAAAGTTTCCTGCATGAACTGCTGGATATAGGCAGAATCAATCCATGTTGCGCCCAGACGGACATCAATTTCAGAAGCATCCAAATCCTTCGGCTGCGCCTTTTCCAGTGCCTGCACATTGATTTCAAAAGAACTGTCTTTCTGTGCAGCCATCTGTGCAATCCTCAGCTTACTTCTCACATCGCCGGAAAGATACTCATCGGCTGTCTGCCAGCCCGAAACAGGGTCATCCGGAGCCATTGGGTCTTTAAAAATCACACCTTGCAGCTCGGTTTTAATGGAATCATATTCGCCGGGAGTCCCCAGCAGTTCTGCCATATAAGGCAAATCCACCTTGCCATGCTCACCAATAGAAATCGCAAGTGCTTCAGACGGTGTATCCACGCTGTTCACTTTACGTTCCGGTTTAATGGTACGCTTAGTGAACATATCCGCTTTGCTCTTGAGATGACCATCCTCATCCAAGTTTTCCAGTGAACACAGAAGATAATAGCTGGAATCATCAGCAAAAGCCTGACTGTTGGCTCTGTTGTTGATTAACCCGTTTTTTGCGGTAAACGCATCATAGGCAGCATTCAGCTCTACCTGTTTTGCCTGAATCATATCATCCGGATAGTCCTCCAGCTGATATTCAATCAGTTCATTTACAATGCGGCGAAGTTCCACCATGCCGCTGACACGTTCTTTGGCTTTGTCGTTCAGCTCTACCAGACGCATGACAGAGTTTTCCCGGAAATATACCTCATCGTCTACAACCGTGTAGGAGAAGTTTTTCACATCTGGGCGGGCAGGAATGGTAATCTGTTCTTTTTCCTGGCTGTTTGCTTCTTCAGTTAGCTCCGCAGGAGCATAAGTGCCACCGATACGGGTAACAGCTTCACGAAGAAGGTCAGCCAGTTCCATATCTTCACGGGGACGGACTGTGAGATCATCCTTACCATATTGGGTACTTTCCATAGAAAGTTCTCCCAAAACCATTTCCGGATGCTCTACAAAGTAGCTGTTCATGGTGTAACCATCCGGTGTAGTATTCAGCTGCACCCAGTCCGGCATGATGTCGATGGGGTGGTCACGCTTTTGCAGGAAAATGATGTCAGATACAACCTCTGTACCGGCGTTTGCCTTAAATGCCGTATTGGGCAGTCTAATGGCTCCCAGGAGTTCCGCTCTCTGTGCCATATATTTTCTGGCATCAGAATTTTTTGAGTCCATCGTAAAACGGCTGGTCACAAATGCAACCACACCGCCCGGACGAACCTGATCGAGCGTTTTTGCGAAAAAATAGTTATGAATAGAGAACCCCAACTTATCATAGGGCTTATCCGAAACCTTATAGTTGCCGAACGGAACGTTGCCGACTGCCAAATCATAAAAATCCCGGCGATCCGTAGTTTCAAAGCCCGCCACCTTGATTTCAGCGTTAGGATAGAGTTTCTGAGCGATACGCCCACTGATGGAGTCCAACTCCACTCCATAGAGATTGCTGTTTCGCATGGCGTCAGGGAGCATACCGAAAAAGTTACCGATACCCATTGCAGGTTCCAGAATATTTCCTGTTTCAAATCCCATCTGTCCGACCGCATCATAGATGGCACGAATGACGGTAGGACTGGTATAGTGGGCATTCAGGGTACTAGCTCGTGCTGCGGCATATTCTTCCGGAGACAGGGCTGTATAAAGTTCTCTGAACTCCTCAGCCCAGCTTGCCTTGTTTTCATCAAAAGCAGCTGCAAGCCCACCCCAACCGACATATTGGGAAAGGATTTCCTGTTCTTCCGGAGTAGCATTTCGCTCATCAAACTCCAATTCTTTTAGGACACGGATTGCATCCATATTGGCTCTGAATTTTGCTTTCGCTCCGCCCTCGCCAAGATGGTCATTTGTGATGTGAAAATTGATTGCTGGAATATCGGGACTTTCCTTTGTTTGAATTGCAGTTTCAATTTTTTGAACCAAGTCCAGAATCTCAGGGTTTTCCCAACCAGCAACTTTTGTGTAATCCTGGACAAGTTTATCTTCGCCATCTTTACACTGAATCAGATCCAGGCTACCGGGGAATGGAGTCCGTGTGTTTTGCACTCCCAGAGCTTTCATTCTTTCAGATGGAAGGGACTTGTATGCTCTCATTGCGTCCTCGAATGTGCTGTACTCCTTGAGCTGAAGCGCCCCTCGAACCTGCAAATCTTCTACCACATAGTAATGGTCGATAAAATGTTCCGGCTCAGCTGTGGCAACAGTTTTTTCCGGTTCTTCACCTGAAATAAATCGGGCATTGCGTTCATCCTGTCTTAAAAGGCGTTCAAAATTCTCTTTGCTTTCCGCCCGATAAATTGGGTACACCATTCCTGGAGGCAGCAACTGTACATCAGTAGTTCCAATGGCAGTGATATTGTATGCTTCTCCCTCCAGAAAAACAGTGTCACCCACCTGATAAACCGGTTCCTGTGTTGCTTCAAATTTAGAGCGTTCATTGTACAGCCACTCCGCAGATTCTTTGGCAGAAACCGCTTTTTTGACTTCCTGCAAATAATCGTTTGCCTGCCACTCACTGGTGAATTCCTCACTGACACCCTCATCATCTACATAGATTTCATCCCGAATATCATCCCAGACAGCATAACCGTTTTCTGTTTCAATCACACTGAATCGCTCATAGGATTCTTCTTCGGCAGCAATAGCTTCTACATCACGCATGACCTGTGCAACAAACGGGCTTTCTTCTGCTTCATCCACAGAGGGTGCTTCTTCCTCCAAGTCGATTACCGGAGCATCTTCCACACGGAAGCCTTTCGGCGGTGGGTCAAGTTCGCTGAGAAAATCTTGTGGGATGGTGTTTCCCTGTTCGTCCCGATACAGAACAACAGTGAATGGAACACCATAGAATGTTTCATCTTCAATATTCTTGATAAACTGTTCCGGATCAGTATATTCAATCACTTCACCCGGTCTGCCATTTGTTCCAAGATATTCAATGCGTCCCACAGGATTCGGCTCGTTTTCTATATCCGATGCTCGTTCTTGTTGAACATCTTTCAAAACTTCAGGAGAAATATAACGCTCCTGCTTAATCAACGAATCAATGCGATTGGCAACCTGTGTCCAGGACAGCTGCACCTTATCACAGCCGCTTTTGGTGTATCGGATTCCTTTGGCATCGTGATCTTCACCACTGCCAGAAGCACCGGAAAGCGCATGAGAACGACCGCCTGTCCCATACTCATTTTTCAAAAAGTCCGCTTTTTCTTTTGCAGAATGTCCTTTCTGCCAATACTCATAAATACGGGCTTTTCCACCAGAGAAACCACTGCCCCCGGACAGGGATTCATTGATTTCATCATCCGTAATAAACTGACGGACAAGAGGTGGCATGGTCATACTGCTCTGATATTCTCTGAGTGGCAGATCAAGCTCATCCAGTCGCTGTGCCAAGCGTTCCAATTTGTGATAATGGAATCGCAGCAAAGAAGAATCCTCATTGTGTGCCTGTAAAAAGTTCTGATATTCAGCTTTCAGTCCGGCTCTGAATTGACTATCATTCAGCTTTTCAGCCAGCTCTGCTGTTTCTGCCGGAAATCCCACACTGCGGACTTCCTGTAAAGAAGGGAAGAAGCCTTGTTCTCTGGCATTATCAGAAAGATCATGATACAAATACCAAAGAGATTCTGCGACCTTTGTTCTCTCATAACCCGGAGCCTCCACCAACTCTACATTGGTGGCATACTCGCCATTCTCCAGTAACTTACCGATACGCTCGGCGGCTTCCTGCCAGGATACGATCTGTCTGGACGGTGCAAAACGGGCAGTCTTTCCTCTGGCAAGATGAATACACTGCTCATCAAACCATGCGCTGACCTCATGACTATCCAATTTAAAGCCATTGCTGCCACGATAGAGTGCAGGCAGACGCTTTGCAATCTCCTCTGTGGATTTTCCTTTCATATATTCCAGTGCCACCATCATTCGGAGATTAGCTTCATTTCCGCCAACAGTAAGCACCTGGTCGATCTGATTTTCAGATAATCGAGTAGGAGGCGGTGGCTAACCGCTGTCCTCTCACAGCACCGTACGTACCGTTCGGTATACGGCGCTTTCAATAGTTGACGTGCACTGACTGATAGGCTGTGGCTAAATCATAAAAGCCGCTGTTTATCAGTCTTTCTTTTGTCATTGCCATGTTTACTGCAACTGTATGCGTTGCGAACCAATGTCCCCGTCGGGTATTACCCGCTTGCATTGCCAAGTCTTTGGGTACTCCCATCTTGATAAGGTTACGTACCTTCGTCCTTGGTTTCTTCCATTGTTTCCATATGCACATGCGTATTCTGTGATAGAGCCATCCGTTGATGTCATCTATGTTGTTCTTCATGCTTGCAATTCCGTAGTAGTTAAGCCATCCTCTTGCATATACTTTGATTTTCTCAAGGCTTGGCTTGATTGACTGACATCGCTTACGGGAAGATAACTCCTTCAGTCTGGACTTAAACTTCTTCCATGACTTCGGATGAACTCGGACATATATGCCTTTTCCGTTCCTTCCCAATGCAAAGCCAAGGAATTTAAAATTTCGGATTGCAAACACGCTGACTGTACGGCTCTTTTCTCGGTTGACTGTAAGTTTCAGCCTCTCCTCAAGATATTTTGTACTGCTTTCCAAGAGTCTCTCTGATGCTCGCTTGCTCTTTGCAAGAAGCACGATGTCATCTGCATATCTTATGCATGGAACACCTCTTTTCAGGTATTCCTGGTCGAACTCATTGAGGTAGATGTTTGCCAGCAATGGTGATAGATTTCCACCTTGTGGTGAGCCTTCCTCTGTGTCAATGACCACTCCGTTTTCCATTACACCGCTTTTCAGATAGCGCTTTATCAACTGTACTACACGTTCATCTTTTACATTCTTTCGGAGAAGATTGATGAGAATTTCGTGATTAAGAGTATCGAAGTACTTTGACAAGTCAAGGACTACAGCGAATGTATAGCCTTGTTCTGCATACTCCTTAACCTTAAGTATTGCATCTTTTGCACTTCTGTTCGGACGATAGCCATAGCTACCATCTGCAAACAGCGGTTCATAGATTGGCACTAACTGTTGGGTTATTGCCTGTTGAAGTGTACGGTCTATCACTGTTGGTATGCCAAGCTTTCGCACACCACCATCTGGTTTGGGAATTTCAACTCGTCTTACTGGAGACGGAGTATACTTTCCACGATAAATGCGGTCAGTTATCTCTTGTTGATGTTCCTTTAGATATGGAAGAGCCTCTTCAATGGTCATGCCATCAATTCCCGGCGCTCCCTTGTTTGCCTTAACTCTCTTATACGCTCTGTTAAAGTTGTCTTTATACAGTATCGTTTCCAAAAGTCTCGGCTGTGCACTGTCTCTTTCTTTCCATATCCGATTGAATGACCTAGACGCTTTCACATACCCTTCATGTTCCGCATTATCTCTTTGCGAACAGCCATTGTTTTCAATGTTTTCTGCCATAGACGGTCATTCCTCCTTTCTCGGTCATACTCAAGACTCCTACTGATTCGGTCCTTCACCTCTCGGCTACTATGACCTCTGCTGACTTCTGTGCGTTCAGCATTGCTTTATGCAATGGTTACCTCTTTCAAGGCATACCGCACAGACCTCCCTAGGTACCACACGTTTCTTCCTCTCCATCCATCTGCCTCATTTATCATGCATGATTCCGTGTAGTTATCGGGCTTCAACATGGCTTGCTGCCTTACCCACATGCATGACCTCATATGAGATTTCTGTTCGTCAGACCAGAGATTTGCCCGTGAGTTGGTATATTCCTCACATCCAGCTTCCTTCAGATTCCATCTCACGATGGACACCCTTGCTTTCGGCTATATCCTTCCCACTACCGGGCGGATTCGGGACTTTAACCCGTTAGAAACGTGCGCCGCTAGGCGCACAAGAAAAAGCAGAGAGCGTTTTGCTCTCTGCTTCGTCAATAAAGCTGATTTGTTCTGATTCTGAAAGGAAAAGGTTCAAACTCAGCTGTTGATAAGCTCCGCTGTCACGATTTCCTCTGCCTGTGCTTTCAGGCTGTTCATGTGCTTCACCCATGCCATCTGCTGTGTTGCTTTGTCCGGTGCCGGATTCTTCTCCAGCAGTTCTGTCATCAGCTGCTCCACTCTGCGGTGCGCTGTCTCGTCGATCTCCTGGAGATGCGGGAACAGCTGCTCGCTGAGAATCAGATCGTTCAGCAACATCGGATTGTTCTCTTGCAGAAACGCCCTCCGCATTCTGCCGTACTTGCCCAACGGTTTCGTTTCGGTGTTCTTCAGTTCGATGTCCGGAATCCGGTAATCCCCGACCTGTGTGTAAGTCATTTCGTTCATAATCATGGCTCCTTTCCACGGTTTTTGTCTGTTCAAAGGCTTCTATGGCTTTTTCGATTTCTCCAAACATTCGAGAGCTGACTGCATTGACCGCCGTACCCAGAGCATTTACCGTCTGACGGGTATTAAAGTCGAATACATTTTGAAAATCTTCATGCTCAAAATAGTTATCCGGATTCTCGGTAATACGGCTGTACATCGCATAGGAGACACTATTTGCCACTGCGGTCTTAAATGCTACCTCGATGTTATATTCATCATACTCCTCAAGGAAGCTATCTGCAACGATGTCGAGGATCGGCTTTTTGAAATCGTCCCAATACTCTCTGGCAAGGTTGATTGCGATATTTTCCAGCTGATATTCCAGAATTCCCTCTGACGGAACCTGAAAGACACGTTCCATCTCATCCATTATAAAACGGCGGTTTTCATCGGTCACTCTCCACGGCGTAATTGACGGAGAAGAACGACGCACACCTGTGTCCGCCACATCAAAGACATAACGCAGATACGGTTTATCCTGGTTCATCACAAAAAGGGCAATACCAGTGGAACCCCTTTTCACATAGCGCCGATACTGGTCTGTGTTCCATTCCTCATAAGGTTTGCACAGTGTAGCATTGGGACGCTGCGCATAAATCATCACCTGTTCTGGATAGGTGAAATCATAATTTCGAGCCATCGTTGCCAGAAAAGAAGTCCAGTTTTCTCGGTTGGCAGTAATTCTATGGATCGTTTCTCTTGCCACACCGGAATAATACCTCTCTTTCGGATTCATTATTTCCCTCCAATCTTTATAAATCCAGAGAAAGACTCAGCTTTTCAAAGACTTCATCATCCATATCTGATAACTTCTGCAAAACAGAGTTGGTCAAATCCAACAATTCTGTTTCATCCTCCTCAAGCTGCTCTTTCATCTGCTGTAATGCTCCATACAGCCCCATTCTGGTTCCTGGGCTGTACAGAAGTATCAGCATTTTTTCATCAATGGTTAAATCCATCATTCCATCTCCCTCTCTGTTCGGGCTTTGGGCGGTTTATGGGGACTATCCAGAACAGGCTGTTCTTTCAGCTGTGCCAATACAGAAGAACGTTCTTCCGTTGCAGGTGCTTTGCCATTATTGATAACGCCATCCAGCATCCCATAATCGTCCTCCATCGCCATCTCTGCATTTTTCAGGTAGTTCTCCGGCTTCATAAAGCCCTGAAGCTCCTGAAAGCCGATAGAATCCACATAGTGAAAAGATACCACAGCATCGGTTTTCAGTGCCACGATGTCGCTGACGGACAGGCTGTGCCCCCGGAAATCCTCTGGACGCTCCACATTAAACTTTGTGTACAGCCCTTCCAGCATGGCAGTCTGGTCAGTATAAGAGGAGAGCGGAGCCACATAAACCACATCATAATGGTCAATGTTCGGCTCTTTTCCTTGACGTTTCAGGGCTTCATAGGATTCAAAGCGTTCATAAACGGTTTCATCTGTACGGCGCAGCTGCAAAATCGCATACGCATCCGTGGTACTGTCCAAAAATGCTTGCAGCTTTTCACCATTATCGAGATTGCCATCGACTTCATTCCAACGTTCAATCTTTTCCTGTGACATAGATTATCCTCCTTATCTTTCGGGTTCCTTAAAACTGTGCGACATTTTAGATGGTACTGTCTGTCCCGAAATCTGTTTTAACTGATCAATTACGGATTCTTTAGGTCGAGAAACCGCCTTATCCAACTCATTCTTTAACTGTGTTGCTGCCTGTACCACAGAAATTTCATCCGAATCTTCAATAACCTGTTCTAAAAAATCTCGGTACGGAGCAGCGTTTCCATTTGTGAGATCATGATAAATCTCAACAATGTTGCTCTTTTTATCATCAACTCTGTCAGCATATTCATAGTGATCGTACTCATCAGAGAACTGGTCAATTTGTTTTGCCAGGTCAAGCAAAGAAGCATTTACAGCTTCAACAGCCTCTGCTTTTTCCATGACTTCTTCATATACTTGTACTCGCAGTTCTCTCATCTGAAGTCCAAATCCAGCCAGAATTTCAGCTCGTGCTTCCAGCATAGACAGCTCTGGATTGTCCAACTGACCGCCATCAATCTCATGAAATTCTTTATCAAAGAGCGTATAGTCATAACCATCTTCACAGGTCTGGATTGCAAGATACTGATCTCGCCCAACCTGCCATGCAGCTTCATCACCCATGATTTCCGGTTCCGCCTGACAATAGCTTCCGTTACGCTCCAGGAGTTCTGCAAACTGGCAGATGTGGAACACATTGTTTCCAATCTGTGTATGGTACTCATCAATAAACTTGCAGGGCTTAATGACTACTGAATCATCGGAGTAGTGTACCTGAATCGTTCCGCCATCCGGGATGCGAAACAAATCTCTATAATGGCTGTCAATGAACCGAATGTCCTTGCCATCCGGATTAAACTCATTCATCATTTACTTTTTCCTCCGTTCTCAAAATTCATATTAAACTGCGGTTTCCCTTCCTCCGTTACTGTCATTACAACGGTTGCATCGTACATTCTGCCGGTCTTAGCAGATTTACATCCTTTGAGCTTAACCTCTCCATTGGACAAGAGCTTTTGTGCCACCGCTGATGTCAGGCTTTTTCCGATGCTCTCGAAGTAACGGCTGTTTTTCCATAGAGCGAAATGGCATTCTCTTTTGGAACAGAAAAATCCTTTCTGCCGTTCTGTGACGGAACTGCCACAGACAGGGCAAACACCCACTGTCTGCACTTCCTTTGCCATAAGCACATCAGACCCTTTTACCTTTTCATAGGTCTGCACCAGTGCAGAAATCATATCCTGAATTTCTTTCAGAAAAGCATTGCTGTCATATTCTCCACGCTCAATCATGAGCAGCTTTTCTTCCCAGTCAGCGGTCATGGATGGAGATTGAATCTGTTCCGGCATCACGGTTACCAGAGCGGTTCCTTTATGGGTGGAAATCAGGTGCTTGGTTTTCTTATCACCTTTACGTTCCAAAAAACCGATTCGTACCAGCTTTTCAATCGTAGCAGCACGAGTCGCCGGTGTCCCCAATCCCTTGCGCTCCGCATCTTCCGGCATTTCATCTGCACCGGCAGTTTCCATACTTTGCAGAAGGGTGTCTTCTGTAAAATGCTTGGGCGGTGATGTTTTTCCTTCTTTTACCTCAGTGGAATAAACACTCAAGCCCTCACCAACTGTGAGAGAAGGGAGCTGCTTTTCACCCTCTTTATCCTTATCAGCAGGTTTTCCGGAGAAAATTTTCCATCCAGACTGTACTGTTGTTTTGCCCTTTGCAGAAAAGATATAATTTCCATCCGAAAGTTCAATCACGCTTTCGTTGTACCGGAAAGGCTCACCGACCGCACAAAACAGGCGGGTGGCAATCAACCTGAGAATTGCCTGTTCACCCTTTGGCAGATCATCCAGGCTGCATTTTATGGCTTCTTTGGTGGGGATAATGGCGTGGTGGTCAGAAACTTTCTTGTCATTGATAACCTGCGCCGCATGAACCGGAACGTTTTTCACATCCTCCACAGGGAAAATGTTGAAAAGCGACTTTATCAATTCCGGAAGCATATCCTTCATGTCACTTGTCAGATAACGGCTGTCAGTACGGGGATAAGTGACCAGTTTTTTCTCGTATAGACTCTGGGTATAGTCCAGTGTCTGCTGTGCTGTGAATCCCAACACCCGGTTTGCATCCCTCTGCAAAGAAGTTAAATCATACAGGGCAGGCGGCTTTTCAGATTTTTCCTTGTTTTCTGCCTTTGTGACATTCAGAACCGAACCAACACACTTCCGGGCAACATCATCCGCAAGAACTTTTTGCTTCATCCGCTCGCCAGATGCAGTGAAGTCCTGAAAAGCCAGTTCTACTGTATAAAAAGGCTCAGGTCTAAAAGCTGAGATTGCAGCTTCACGCATCACGACCATTGCCAGAGTGGGCGTCATAACCCGACCCACATTCAACGTCTGTCCATAAAGGGTAGAAAAAAGCCGGGTAGCGTTAATTCCAACCAACCAGTCGGCTCGCTCCCGGCATAATGCCGCTTCGTACAAAGCATCATATTCTGTTGACGGTTTCAGCTGCTCAAATCCCTCTCTGATAGCGGAATCCTCCATAGAGGAAATCCAGAGTCTTTCAAAGGGCTTTCGACATCCAGCCTGCTGATAAACCAGACGGAAAATCAGTTCTCCCTCTCGACCGGCATCTGTCGCACACACAAGGCTCTCTACATCTTTTCTTGCCATCAGTTTTTTGAGAATTCCAAACTGCTTTTTGGTACTAGCAGACACCTGATATTTCCACTGATCCGGAAAAATAGGAAGGTCTGCATACGCCCATTTATTATATTTCTCGTCATAGGCTTCAGGCTGTGACAGCTCTACCAGATGCCCCACACACCAACTGACTACATAACCGTTTCCCTCCAGGTATCCATCCTCACGCTTTGTCGCACCCAATACCTTTGCAATACTTTGTGCCACTGATGGCTTTTCAGCCAATACTAATTTCATTTGCATCTGCTCCTTTCTGGAAAATAAAAAAGCAGCCATACACCGAAATGTAAGACTGCTATGTAACAGGGGGTTATCTCCCTCATTGATGAAATATCTCCGTCATTCTTTTTTCAAATGACGGAGATAACGGAATTATTTATTCCTGTAACAGCCACTCTGCAATATCGTGAATCTCAATCCCTTCATAGCTGTACTTTGGATGTCTGGTTCGTGCGATAATCATTTTCGGATACGCATCTCGAATTTGCAACAATGGAGAATATTCTCTTTCAAAGGTTTCCTGCCCGGAGATATTGTCGCTGACCTGAATATAGATTTTCTCACTGCCTTTCTGGGCTACAAAATCAATTTCTTTCTGATACAGCTTTCCAACATAAACATCGTAACCACGGCGCAGAAGTTCGATGCAGACCATATTTTCATAAACTCTGCCGTAATCCATATTTCTGCTGCCCAGGATTGCATAACGAATCCCCGTATCACACAGATAGAATTTCTCGGAGCTTTCCAGATACTTCTTGCCACGAATATCATATCGCTTAATATCATAGAAAACAAAAGCGTTGCACAGATATTTGATATATTTGCCCACCGTTACGTGACTTGTCGCTATATCATTCGCATTCAAAAGCTGACTGACCTTGTTCGGAGAAGTCAAATTGCTGATATTGTCCATCAGGAACTCGCTCAGTCTTTGCAAAACGGTTGTATCAGATAAAGCGTATTTCTGCACCAGATCTCTTGTAACAATGGTTTCATATACTTCCTTGATATAGGTGATTCGATCTCTGTCGTTTGGATAGGCATAAGAGCCAGCCAAACCACCTTTGAAAGAGTATTCATCAAAGAGCTTATCCTTGTCGGTGACATTATCGTAGTATTTGCAGTATTCCTGAAAACTGAATGGGAACACATGGATTTCAATATATCGTCCGGTAAAAAGGGTTGCCAGGTCAGCACTCAGCAGGAAGGCATTGGAACCGGTCATGTAAATGTCATATTTGCCTTTGGAATAAAGGCTGTTAATAGCCAACTCAAACTTCGGACACATCTGAACTTCGTCAATAAAGAGGTAATTGGTTTTGCCTTCTGCATAATGCTGCTCCACATAGGAGTGGAGAGCGTGATATTCCTTGATTTCTTCAAATTCCAAATCCATGAAGTCAATGAAGATGATATTGATATTCTCGCAATTTGTTTTCAGGTGTTCCATGTATGCCTGCATCAGCTTGGACTTACCGGAACGGCGAATACCTGTGATGATCTTGATGTCCGGCGTACCATTTAACTCGATGATTCTATCGAGGTATTTTTTTCGCACAATCGTTTTCATATATCCACCCGCTTTCAAAAGTTGATAATTTTTTGAGTTTTGAAATTAAACTGTTACTCTCATTATACAATCCTCAAATAGTATATGCAAGATGCCGCTTTCAAAAACGTGAAAATATTTGTTTTCTGAAAGTGTGTATGTAAAGGGCAATCCGAAGATTGCCCCAGGCTCAATGCCAGACTTCAATTACACCAGTTCTTTGTCCTCACTGTCGGAAATGATGTCGCCATCATCTTCCTCGTCATAGCCATAATCCTCGTCATCGTCCACATAATCAGCATCCGGATCGGGCTTTTCCTGGGCTTTTTCTTCTTTCTTACCCTTGAGTTTTTTGAAAGCATAGAATCCGCCGCCACCAGCAAGCAGGAGAATTGTCAAAATAGCAGGAAGAACATTGGGTTTCTTTTCCGGCTCCGGCTCTGGTTCTTGAACTTCAGTATCAGTCTCCGGCTTGGTTTCCGGCTCAGGAGTTGGCTTGGTTTCCTCAACAGGTTTCAGCTGCTCCAGTTCTTCCTCATCCATCAGCTTCATCAGATCAACTTCATCGACCTGATTCAAAAAGTGAACTGTTTCTTTACCCTCATCATCACGATCAATAATGAGATAAAAATAATTCCCAGTTTTTGTTACAACGGTGATAAACTGTTTTCCCTCAGAAGGGTGTTCTCCTTCATCATCCACCAGTGTCATATTGCCATCCGGTGTAAGCGGCTTCATCGGCTCACTGGTTTCCGGTACGGTTTCTTCTGTCTGCTCCTGCGTAGTTTCAGCAGGAGCCTCAGAAGCATAGGCAAATGCCGTTGTGGAAAATATCCCGATGCTCAAAAGCAGCGCCATACAGGTAGCGCCCAAATACTTAATTTTCATGTGTAGTTTCCTCCTCTGTTACAGATTGAATCGTTTCCGGTTTTGGTGCGGAATCTTCCGCAAACATTTTAAGAAGTTCGGAAAGCTGGTCAGGGGTCAGGTTGGCGGCGTGTACCATCTCGTGAATCTCGGAGTTTTCCTCCTCACGGTATCTGCGCTCCAAATCCTTTACCCTGGAATCCCATTCCGCTTTCTTTTTTCGTGCCTTTGCAAGTTCAGCACCAAGCCTTTCTAATTTTGCGCCCATAGTTCTCCTTTCCGGCAGCTTAAGGGATTCTGCCAAAGCAGTAAAAGTGCTGCTGCCAATAATTTGTTTCGATGGAAGCATAAGAAATCGGATCACCACAGTGAATCATCATCCCGTTGCCCACATAAATACCTACATGAGAAGCTCCTGATGTGTTGTAGGTTCCCTGGAAGAAAATCAGATCTCCTGGTTTTGCTTCAGAAGGCGGAATAATATCACAGAGGTTTTTAAGCCCGTTCGCAGTTTGTCTGCCGACACTCCATCCATTGCCGCAGTTATTGATGACCCAGCTGACGAATCCAGAACAATCAAAACTGGTAGAAGGGGAAGAACCACCCCAAACATAGGGATACCCCAAATATTTTTCAGCTTCTCTAACCATGTTGGCAAAAGCAGTGTCCGTCAGTGCTTCACCTGGAATATCGTAGTCAGTGTATTCACCACCACCTCCAGGGGCAGAGGAAACATCTTCACCAAACAAATAAGAACGATTACCTAGCGTTTCCAACAGCACCTTATATCGTTCCCATTGCTCTGCGGTCAGTCTAGAAGATGCAATTACATTGCCAAGTCCGTAGTTGGTCAGGGTAACATTCAGAATACGATATTCATAATAAACAGTTGATGTGTTGCCATCTTCATCGGTAGTAGTATAAGAGCGTATCTCAACTTCCTCATCAAGTTCAAGATCATACTGTTCTTCAAATAGTCTAACAAGTTCTGCCTGTACTTCTTCACGTGTATAGTCCTCAAAAACAACCGTCAGATAAGCTGCCAGCTCATAGGGGTTGTGTCCGATTTCATCGAGAGCATAACGGTATTCGTCATATCCCGGATGGGTGGACTCAATATTGTCCACCTGGCTTCGCAAATCATTTTCTAAAGCCGTATAATCTTCATCTGTCCCCAAAATATCCTCATCTTCCGCAGTAAAAGAAGTCCCCAACACTACCTGAGTACCGCCCTGGAACATGGTAGAGCAGGCGGAGAACATTCCAGATATGACCATGAATAACAGCCCTATTGCCAAAACCCAGAGCAATGCGGTCTTGTGTGATACACAAAAATCGGCAATCTTCTGTGTCAGACTTTTTACTCCTTTTGCAGTCTTTCCTGCACCCTTTGCCGTAGCCTTTCCGCCTTTTCCGGCTCGTGCTGCGGCATATTCTTTCTTGATGTTATGCTTTTGCCGCCATCGTGAAAGAGGATTGGAAGAAGCATTGGGATTGTCCTTTTTAAACTTTTCAAACAGTGCATTCACATTTGCTTTATCTGATTTGCTCACCAGCTTTTCTGCCTTGTCATAGGCTTTCAGCTTATGACTGTAAACCGCATGATCGGCAATATGGTAAGCAGTTTCCGCACCAAGCTCTGTCTGATGGGCTGTCTGAACGCCCACATTATCATCTTCATATCGAGAGATAGATTTATGGACATTCGCAGACAGGGTATCTACCGGTGCATGAGTTACCGTTCGTTTGATACCGGAAGGCTTTGGGGGAATATCATCTGCCTTTGCCTTGCCAAAACGAAGTTTTGCAGTTCTGCTAGCGGAAACATCAGCTTCCTGCCGCAACTTGCGGTGTTTCTTTGGAGTGATTTTATCCACTGCCTTTTCTGCCTTCGCTGCGGCTTTTTCCGCTTTTCCAGCAGCCTTTTTTACCGCATCGCTGGACAAATCATCCTCAGTAAAACGGAGTCGGGTAGGTCTTTTCGCCATCTATTACCCCTCCTTTTCTTTGGATACCTCAGACAATTTGGTGGTCATAATACGGTACAGCTCAATGTCCTTCGGGAACCGGTCAACAAACGGAAGAATCACATTGCCATAAAACAAAAGTCCTTCGCCCTCACCGGAGTTTGTGACATAGGAGAGCTGATGGGGAGAGATATTCAGGCGCTGAGCCAGAATGGTTCTGTCCTCGCTTGCCTGATTGAGCATATAGATGAAGTCCGAATTTTCTAGGATGTTGGCAATCTCCGGACTACGAAGCAGGTCTTTTACATTCTGGGTGATACCGGTCGGAATGCCGCCCCATTTACGAAATCGCTTCCAAATTTCAATGGAATAAGTTGCGGTCTGTTCCTCTTTGAGCAGCAAATGGAACTCGTCGATATAGTATCGAGTAGATTTTCCTGCATTACGGTTTTGGGTGACACGTCCCCAGACCTGATCCTGTACAACCAGCATCCCGATTTTTTTCAGCTGATTGCCCAGTTCCTTAATGTCGTAACACACCAGACGATTCTGAATATCTACATTGGTTCGGTGATTAAACACCTTCAGAGAACCTTTAACATAGATTTCAAGGGCAGTTGCAACATGATGCGCTTCCTTTTCTTCCTGCTTCAAAAGGGCATTATACAAGTCCTCCAGAATAGGCATATTCTCCGGTTTGGGATCATCAAAATATCGCTGATAAATCTGATGCACACAACGGTCAATGACCGTCTTTTCGACCGGCTGCAATCCGTCCTTGCTACCTACAATCAACTCACAAAGGGACAGGATAAAATCTGCTTTCAATGCCACCGGATTGTCGTCCTCTGAATAGTTGATATTAATATCCATCGGATTAATATAGTTGGTGCTGGAAGAACTGATTTTCACGACCTGTCCGTGGAACTTGTGAACCAGGGCAGTATATTCTGCTTCGGGATCACAGATGATAACATCATCGTCAGTTACCAGGAAAGCATTGGTGATTTCACGTTTTGCACTGAAGGACTTACCAGAACCGGGAGTACCAAGAATCAGTCCGTTCGGGTTTTTGAGTTTCTTCCTGTCCACCATAATCAGGTTGTTGGACAGTGCGTTCAGACCATAATAAAGCGTTTCTCCGCCGTTCTGGAACAGTTCCTGTGTAGTGAACGGTACAAAAATAGCCGTAGAACTTGTAGTCAATCCACGGCGAATTTCAATCAGGTTCTGCGCCAGGGGCAGGCTGCTCATCAGCCCCTGTTCCTGCTGGAAGTCCAATCGACGCAGATTACAGTTGTGCTTCTGAGCAATGCTCTGTGCTTGAAACACATTGTTCTCCAGCTCCTGCTCTGTGCGTCCGGTATTCATAACAAGAAACGTGACCATGAACATACGCTCATTCTGGCTTTGCAGCTCTTTCAGCAGAGCTTTGGCATCCCTGCCATAGGTGGCGAGATCGCTTGGGATAATGTCCATGTCATATCCGGAACGAACCGCCTTCTTCTGCTCTTCAATTTTACTACGATCAAGTTCGGTGATGGTGCGCTTAATGGTTTTGATAGCAGCGGTCTGATCTACCGACTGAATGTGTATAGTAACAATCTGACTGGATTCCATATCCAGAAAATCTGCCAGCATCCGGTCACTGAGATCAGATGCCGAAATGGATAGAAAAGACATAGAACCGTACAAACTGCCCATCTGAAAAGTTCGGTTGTTTTTGAATGCAAAGGCGGTAGGGGCAATGAAATCCTTTACGGAAAGCCCGGACTCTACCAGCCACTTCCAGTCAAAAAAGAACTTATCATCGTCCCCCATGTGGAACATAGCGTGCATCAGACGCAGACGCTCTTTGCCGTCCATCGGAGTTGCCACAACACCCAAACGGCGGAAATTGTTGAGAAGGTCGTTTTCGATATGAGCCAGTCTCGGTTTTGCCTGACGCATGGATTCTGCCTCGATACCGAAAGTCAGATATTTTGTTTTAGTCAAACCGTTGTTTCCTTGAGAAAGCTGTTTTTTCAACATCTGACTGTACTCCGCACGAACGGGATTGAACTCATCTTTCTGAAATGGGATACGGACACTCTTTTCAAAGCTCTCTGCATCGGTTCCCATATTCATAAAAGATAGTTCAAAATGAATAGAACTATCAAAGAAATTCAGAAAGCTGCACCATTCATCGAAAATAGCAGTTTTATCTTCCTGCTGGGCAAGCTGATAATTGATGTCCTGATACTGGATAGTTTTGGTGTAATAGTTATCCGTCACACGACAAATTCCATCGGGGAACATCCTTTGAAACGGGATAGACTGTTGAGCAGTCTGCGGAATCCCGTTATCTTTTTTTGCACGTTCGACAACAGCTTTAATTTCTCTCTGCTGCTTTCGATTGAGATGGGCAGGCATTTTTATTTCTCTTGTCTGTTTTTTCTTCTGGAAAAACAATGCGTTCTACCTCCTTTTCAAGCTGGTACTGACGAAACAGTACATCATAGTAATTATCGGTCTGATACGGTCTGATTTTGGGGCGTACAAACTTCGCCTGAATGAAATGGTGTGCAATAACTTCAAGCGGCTGTCCATCCTTTTCGTACATTGCGAGAAAGAATAGTGGAAGCATGACGATAATCATGCCCAATGCTGCCAAACTGACATTGCCAAAAGATTTGAGAAAAAAGAAAAACGGCACTCCGATGAGCGCCGCTGCCCCAAAGCAAATAAGCTGTCGTTTTGTCAGGTTAAAGAACACCTTAGATTTTACCCTCGTCAGGTCACGAGGGACAGGGATATATGCTGCCAAACAAACACCTCCTCTCTGTTAGTGTGCATTGAATACGCTCTTTGCAAGTGTTCCTGTCTTAAACAGGGTAAAGCAGAGCAATACGGTGTAGCCCATGATTCCCCAGATATCCGCAATAATATCATCTGTAAATGCAAGGGACTGTACCAGTACCGCATAAATACCAACACAGATGATGATTAAAAAGCCCTGAAAACCGAGAGCAAATAAAGAGCGCAGATAGTTCTGCCCGATCTGATTTTGTTCACGATTTGCAAAAGTTGAGAATGGAATGGGTGCAAGGCTCACCATTAAATAGATTTCAATCATTCTGCCATAAACAATGACAAAAATGATAATGGCAAGGGCAGACATTGTAATCTGCACAACGAAAGATTGCAGCAACAAGCCAATCAGAGGACCTAAGTCCATTCCCTGAAGCGTTTCTTCCAGCGCTTCCAGTCCAGAAGCGTCTATGGCTGTGTTACCGGCTATAATGCCGCCACTGGCATTTACAACGTGCTGTGCTACATCGAAAACCGCCATTGTAATATTGAATGTGTTGGTGATGAGCATGACCGCAACAAAGGTCTTGAAAACCCATTTGAAGAAAATCCAGGTTTCAAAATTAGCAAGGTTGTTGTGGTCAATTATCAGCTGAATCAGCTCATAACAGGCTATGAATGTTAAAATCAAGCCTGCTATGGGAATAATTACTGATTCGGAGATGTTGCGAACCATAGCAAAAATCTCCGGAGAGAAACTCTCCGGAGTTCTGCCCACGGAGGTTGCTATCTCGCCAACCTGATTGTTGACGGACTCAAACATCCCCGACAGATTTCCCATAATGGCACTAATAAGCATTTCTTTCAGCCAGTCTGTGATCTGTTGGAGTATGCTGTCCAAAGGCGATTACCTCCTTTTTCTGTTTAACCAAACAATCCGGAAAGCAATGGAACCAGTGTGGTTCCAATCAGAGCGACACCACCGCCCGCCATCAACTGCTTCATACCCTGGGACTTTGCTGATGTGTGATAAAGAAGTAGTAGAAGTGTAAAAAATTTTGCCGTTCCTATCCGGCGTTTGCGCATTGCGCCGGATAGGTCGGGCGGTCATTCGGGCAGGTCTACCTTGCCAACGAAAGAGTAATAAATATCAATGTCCTGTCTGCGTGTGCCGTTCTCGTCATAGCTGCACTCATGCACAACGATTTTCTCCACAAACTCACGCAAAAGGGTAGGGGTAAGTTCTTCAAAGCTGGTGTACTTGCGGACAACATTCATAAACTTTTCTGCGTTTACCGTGGCTTCCTGCGCTTTGGAAAGCTCTGCCCGGATAGCGGCGGCTCTCTCTTTCAGTTCTTTCTGCTCGGCTTCATAGTCTGCCGACAGCTCCGTGAAACGCTCGTCTGAAATGCGCCCGGTCACGCTGTCCTCATACAGCCGCTTGAAGATAGCGGATAACTCGCTGATACGCTTCTCGGCGGCTTCCAGCTCCTTTTTCCTTGCGGCGTTCCTGCGCTTGCCCCCGTCCTCGTTCTGCTCGATCAGCAGCTTCATAAACCGGGCTTCGTGCTTCGCTGCATAGCTGGTGACTTTCCGCAGATTGTCGGTCACTCCGGCGGTCAACAGGTCGGTGCGGATAAAGTGCGCCGTACAGTCACGGGTACGCTTCTTGTAGCTCCCGCAGATATAACAATCCTGCTTGCGGGTGGCGTTCTGGTAACGCTGCTGGTAAAGGACGCTGCCGCAGTCGGCACAAAAGAGTATGCCGGAGAATAAGCCCACTTCATCATAGCGGTTCGGGCGTTTGCGCTGCTTGCGTAACTCCTGCACACGCTCCCACATCTGGGTGTCAATGATAGGCTCATGGTGGTTCTCGAAAATCGCCTGTTTCTCAATGGGGTTCTCTACGCTGTGCTTGGTCTTGTAGGACGGCTTCTCCGTCTTGAAGTTTACCAGACAGCCCGTGTACTCCCTGTTTTCAAGGATATGTACCACGGTATTGGTCGCCCACTTGCACTCATAGCCGGGGTGGTAGCGGCGGGTGCTTCCCGTCCGACGGTATTCCAGCGTTCCCGGCGTGGGGATCTCCTGCTCTGTGAGCATACGGGCTATCTTGGTCGGCCCGTTCCCGGCAAGGCACAAGCTGTAAATCTGCCGCACAACAGGGGCGGCTTCCCCGTCAATGATAAAATTTTCGTCCTCGTCCATAAAGTAGCCGTATACGGGTTTGCTCGTGACGGGCTTCCCGCTCATACCCTTAGACCGTTTTACTGCTTTGATTTTCTTGCTCGTATCTCTCACCAGCCATTCGTTAAAAATGTTCCGCAGAGGGGCAAAATCATTGTCGCCCTGTGCGCTGTCCACTCCGTCATTGATAGCGATAAAGCGGACGCCTTTCTGTGGGAAAATCATTTCCGTATACATTCCCACTTGCAGATAGTTTCGCCCTAACCGTGACATATCCTTGACGATAACGGTGCCGACTTTTCCGGCTTCAATGTCCGCAAGCATGGCTTGAAAACCGGGTCTTTGGAAGTTCGCCCCAGAATAACCGTCATCTGTGTACCATTGCAGATTGGAAAAGCCGTTCTGCTTCGCATAGGTTTCAAGAATACGCTTCTGGTTTGAAATAGAATTGCTCTCACCTTGCAGCTCGTCCTCGTGGGATAATCTCGGATAAAGGGCGGTAATAAGGTTTCGGGTGGTCTGTCTTAACATAGTGTCCTCCATTTCCGACAGCCAGCCCCACTATTCCGTATGACTATCATACCACACGCCGGGGCTGGCTGTACAGTCCTTTCTGCTTCTTTACGTCCCGTCAAATTGCCGATTTTTGTGTAGCAGCTTCCGCTTCCAGCACTTTCAGCATTTTATCGGCGGCGGTGGCGGTGGTGTCCTGCTTGAAATAGCCGGAAACGACAAGGACAGAATTACCTATGCGGATTTCCGTCACGCAATCCGGGCGGCGGGTGCTGCGGTCATTCTTTGGGGTGTTGGTCATAGGCGGCTCTCCTTTCTGTTCATCAGCTTTTTCAGTTGTCCCATTTTCTCCTGCGCCGTGGCTTTTCGGAAGTTGCTCCCGGTAAAGCGGACAGGAGAACACATTTCAATCAGACGGTCATAAATGCGGGCGTGGGCGGTGTCCTCCGGGTGCTGCAAGTCCTCCAGCGTGAGATTAGTCGTGACGATCAGCGGCCTGCCGCTGCGGTAACGGCTGTCAATCACGTTGTAGACCTGCTCTAAGCCGTATTCCGTTCCCCGTTCCATTCCAAAATCGTCAAGGATAAGCAGCGGGAAGCTGCAAAGTCGGGAGATATATTCATTCCTGCCCTCAAAGCTGGCGGCAAGGTCACCCAATATCAATGCAAAGTTTGTCATGCACACGGGGATTTCACGCTCCATAAGGGCATTTGCGATACAGCCCGCAAAATAGCTCTTGCCTGTGCCAACGCCGCCCCATAGCAGATAGCCAATGTTGCGCTCTTTCATGGTTTCCCAGTTCTCCACATAGAAATGGGCGTGTTCCATTTGCGGGCACTTGCCGTTGTCGTTCTCAAACGTCCAGCCCTGCATAGCCGGGTCTGTAAAGCCCCGCCGCTTCAACCGCTCGACAGTTTCAAGGTGACTGCGCTGTTTCTCTGCGGCTTCCCGTTCCTCACGCTCTGCCCGCTGGCAGTCACATTCTGCCGGGTGGCGGTCACGCCCCAGCCATGCGGCGGTTTCTTTGGGGAAATAGCCCTCTTTGGGCTTGTGGCACTTCCCGCAGTATAAAAGCCCGTCCTCGCCGGTGTAGTCCTCCGGCTCCGGCGTGGTGTCGGTCATATTCAAAATCATTTCATCAAATCCATTCGTCATAAGCTCTCGCCCTCCTTACAGGTATAATCGGGTATGCCCTTTTTCGGGGCTTTCTTGGCTGCGTCCTCCTGCGCCCACTTGAAAATCGTGGCTGCATGGCTCTTGTATTTCCTCCCGCTGGAAGCGATATGGCAGGATAGGCGGTCAATGTAATACTCCCACTTGCCGGGAAGCTCTGTTTTCAGCCCGTCAAGCTCCGTATCGGAAAGAATGACATTGTGGTATCTGCCATAGGCGGCGGGGGCGGGGTGTCCCGTTTCTAACTCTCTCTCTTTTTCTATTTCTATATCTATCTCTTTCTCTATCTCTATCTCTGGTGGACAAATGTCCGCTCGATATGGTGGACATTTGTCCGCCCCTGTCTGCGGCAGGGCTTTTTGTTCCTGCAAAGCCAGCCGCGCCCTGCGCTTGCGCTCCCCCTCGGTAGAGGACTGGCCGATTAAAAGCTCAATGTTGCTCATGTAGAGTGCGCCGCTTGGCAAAGGCTCCACAAGCCCCAGCTTCATAAAGATTTTCAAAGCTCTCTCTACGGTACCTACCTGCTGGCGGGTAATGGTCGCAATCATCTGGGCGGTGTAGGGGATATTCTCGTCAAGCTGCAATTTCCCGCCGTTTTTCAGCGATTTCAAGTACAGCTTCAAGAGAATGTTGGAATAGATAACGCCGTCCTGCATACTTTCCAGCAGAACGATTGCATCATCGTCAAAATAGCTCTCTTTCAGCTTGAGGTAGTAATATTTGCGGTTATCTGCCATAGGCTGCGTCCTCCTTTTTCCAGCGTTTGGAATAATAGCGAGGGCATAGTATGATAACCGCCCGGAAGCTCTGTTTGCAGTCACGGGTGCAGCCCCGGCATAGGTCGTTGTAAGTGATACGGTTGCGGTGGTTGAGGAAGAAAGACCATTCCAGCCGCCGCTTCTTGCTCATTCTCGGCAATGGTAAGCTCCTTTCTGCCGTTCCTATCGGTGTAGCGGGATAGGGGGCATTTTCTGTATGTTCTCGGTATCATTTTCGGGCTTTTTCTGCCCTGTAAGCCCCGTTTGGAAGTCGGGGAGTATTGCGGTAAGGGTTCATATCATACCTGTATTTTTGTAGGGTTTCGGTATCATTTCGGGGCGGTCTTTAACGCTCCTGTTCACGCTTTTTCTGCTGGCTCGGTGCGCCCCTTAAAATCTGGTCGATATTGCGTCTGACTGTCTGAAGCTCCTGCGCCCGCTGGCGTTTCTCCCGGTAGTCGTTATATCCGGCGTTCTTCTGGACGGTAAGCTGCTCAATCTCCCTTTGCAGGGCTTTGCTGGCTGGCAGCTTGGTTATTCCATGCTCCCGGAAATAACGGGCGGCTGTGTCCGCTATGATAAAATCGCTTTCGTGCTGTTCCCGGTAGGCTCTCCGGGCTTTCTCCGATTTCTGCGCTTTCAGACCGTCACGGGCGGGCTTCGTGCCGATATAGCCCAAAAGGTTGCGCTGCAATTCCTTTTTCTCCCGGATAGCGGCTTCCAGCCCTTTCAGTCCGGCAAGGCTCTCCTGCGTGGCGGTGTTGGCTGCGGAAATGGCAGCGTCCAGCTCGTCCGGGGAAGAAAAGCCATACTGCTGGTAGAGCATGAGGGTAGCCGACATCTGTTTGAGGTTGTGCATGGTCGCCCACTTCTCATAGCCCCGTCCTTTCCCCTCGGCTCGCTTGGCGGCTATGTCTACCATGCGCTGTACAGCGTCATTGTTCGGGGCGTTTTTCGCTTCTTTTTTCGTCCGTAAGCGGTCTTTGATACTGCCGGGGTATTCCGCTATGGCTGCGGGTTTTTCGGCGGCTCTGGCGGCGTTCTGCTCCAAAACGGAGAGGACAGCAGCCCGGTCAAAATCGTCCCCCAGCTTCCGGGCGGTAATTGGCTTCGTCCTGTCCGGCGTGAGGTAACTTAGCCGCCCCCGGCTCTCCTTGACGGTCACACCATGCCGGAGAAGCAGGGCGGCAAACTCATCAAAGCCGGAAGCAGCGGCAAGGGCTTCCCGGATAGTCCGGCGCAGCTTCGCCTTATCCGTTTCAAACTTGGTCTGCCGGGGCGCGATACCGTCCGCAGCAATAGGGGCGTTGGCTCTGTCAAGGGCAGCCTGTCCTTTCTTCTGCGCCCAATACTCACGCTCGGTAATGCGTTCTTTGCTGCCGTTCAAAAGGTCTATCTGGTAAAGCCCCTCGCTGTGGCACATCTCCATGACTTCGGCTTTCAGATAGTTCATAGCTGCGTCCGTACAGCGGTGCTTGCAGCCTGCTTTCCTGTCCGCTGGCCTGTCCATGTGGGGCAGCATGGGAACCTCCGCAATCCGCAGACTGTTAATGACGATATGCACATGGATATTTTCGGTGTGGCTGTGTCCGTCCGGGTGGGTGCAGACAAGGGCCTGGTGTCCGGGGAAATGCTCGGCGCAGAACTTCTCGCCCAGCTCCTGCGCCCGATCAACGGTCAAGCCGTTGTCCGGGCCGTCCCGTGGGTCAAAGCTGATGATGTAGTGGTGGCTCTTTACGTCCTCCCGTTTCTGGTTCTTGCCGTAGCGGAGATTGGAGCGCATACAGGCAACGGCAAAATCCTCCCCGCCACAATTCAGAGAGGATATGCGGTAGTCTACCCTCGGTATGAGCCGCCCGTCTGCGTCAAGGGTGGGCTTCATGGTAAACTCGTCATGCTCGAATGTGAGGTATTTTTCAGCGTCCCCGTAGTTGGCATTTTTAGAGCTGATATGTTTGAGTATCGCCAACGGCTTCACCTACTTTCTGCAAGACTTCAAACTTCAAGGCGGCAAGGTCGGCGGCGGCTCCCCGCACTTCCTTTTCCAGCCCCCGGTAGGGGCTTCCGTATTCGTTCAGGCTCCGGGCAATCTGGTTTAAGTTGCCGCCGATTTTCCCGTACTCTGCCGTGAGCTTGGAGAGGGCGGCAAGCAGCCCGTCATTGACCGGGGAAACGGTGACAATGGGGCGTATGGTCGCTTTCCGTATGGCTTGCCGGATAAACTCGGACTGGCTGATTTCATAAGCCGCCAGCCGCCCGGTGAAGTCGGCGTATTCTTCATCGGTCATGCGGGTCTTTACCACATGACGGCGGTGGGGCGTATTGTATTTCTTTCGCATGGTCTGTGACCTCCTTTCTCGCCCGACAGGGCGCATAGCAGGGTTTGGGGAAGGCACTCCCCAACAAGATTCCCGCAGGGGCAAAAATAAGCGGAGAGCGAATTTTGGCACCTCGGTAGAATCTTGCTCTAAGAAACTGCCGGACTGCCGTTCACTTCCTACTGCCACTTTTTCAGAAAATCGCAACCAGCTTTTTTATAAAAGGCTGCGGGCTGGCATTCTCCCCCTTACTCCCTACAACACCGCAAAAAGCAAAAATGACGGACTTTCCGGCAAGAACTTTTCCGGCGGCTCGGTCTTTCCCGACAATAAGGCGTTTTGGAAGCTGCGTTTTGCCCGCTGTCTGAAAAAAGCGGCAACCTTTTTTGGCTTCACTGTCTAATACGGAACATTTGGAAATTTGCCAAAAATGGGCGCAAAAAAAGCAGCAAATCTTTTTCGGATTTACTGCTTCATGTGCCGCTGCGGGACGGCGGGATATTCAGTTTTTATAGTGGTTCAGTGTGGCAAACTTGAAGTTGTTATTTCAATGCTTTTTTTAAGTCCAGAACAAATTGTTCTTGTTGCTTTTTCAGATAAATTTTTACAAAAGGTTTCATAATCCACTTTTTAGGTGTCACATTTTCTGTAAAATCAATTTGTGTTTCATTTCCCTTAGCTGTAAAAACACCAATCCAATGTCCTGACATATTGCTATTTTCCATGTCAAATTCCCAGCGTTTATATGGCTCAATAGTAGTGATAGAAAATGTAGTTGCATATCCGTCTTTAGTGTACTCAATAAATTGCTTCTCATTTATGATTTCTGTTTTGCTTAAATCGCTTCGCCACTCACTATATTTTTCAACTGCAAAAACAATATCCCAAACTTTATGAATATCCTTGTTAATAATAGCATTTATATTTGAAACCGCCATTTTTATTCCCCCTTCAAAATTCAATTTGCTAAAATGATTTTATCATATCATCAATCCAAACTCAACGGTCAAGCCGGAACTTGAACAGGCTTTCAATCAGCTTTGTTTTGATGTAGTCCTCCATATCAGAGTTATAATAGCCGTTCATTTTGGAAAAGTAGCGGATATATCCGGCGTAGCGGTCAAGGACAGCTTGTATCGCTATGGGGTCGCCCTCATGTGCCTTTATAATCGTGTCATAGGGGAGAAGTCGGTTACTCATGGGACAACACCTCCATTTCCTCTTTCAGCCGCTTCAAGGCAAGCTGAATATGCCGCCCGATTGTGCTGCGTGTCCAGCCGCTTTGTTCTCCGATTTCTTTCTGTGTCAAGTGCTGGAAGTAATATAAAAAGATTTCCTCTTGTGTCTGTTCCGGCAGCCCGGCAAGAGCCGCCGCAAGGGAACAGCTATCTAAAAATATCGTCTGCCCCCGGACAGAAAACAGATAAGTTTCGCCATAGTCCGGCACTTGAAAATACTCGTCTGTGGTGCTTAGTGGGACAAACTTTTCTTCGGTCAAATATTCAAGAGAGATTTCCCGTCTCCACCTCGCCGCCAGCATACGGGCAGCGTCAAAGGACGCATGGCGAATAACAATCCGGCAATAGGTATCATGGGTATAGCGGATATGTTCTTGATAGGCTTCCTGTTCGGTCATGGAAAATCCCCCTTTCTTCAATTATGGGAAAGGGCGGCAGCATTTTCTGCTGTCGCCCCTTGATTACCCACCGGCAAGGACAGGCGGGGCTGTCAACGGTGGGTGCAGCCCATTTACTTGCCGTTGACTGGCTCGGCTGGTTTTGCTATTTTTAGCGACTTCATTCATCTATGCTTATCGTTTCATCACTTATTGCTAGCGGGTTATTCTGGGTATTGCTGTTGAGGTCTGGAACGCTGAAAAAGACAGCAATAAAAATATTCACAAGAACGATTACTGCTAATATAATGGCAACAATTTTCCAGATACGACGTGAGCGGCGGTTCTTGATTGCCAGTTGCTCGTTTATTCTGGATAGTTGTTCGGCAACATCACTGGCGACATTTTCATTTTCAATTTTCGTACCCAGCAATTCACTGACAGATACCTCTAATATTTCAGCCAGACGAATAAGAGTATCAGCGTCGGGAACGGACAAATTTTTCTCCCATTTGGAGATAGTCTGTCTGACTACATGAAGTCTGGTTGCTAATTCTTCCTGTGAAAAGCCTTTCTGTTTTCTGAGAGTTTTTAGATTTCATAGAAACATGATGCGTTCCACTCCTTTGTCTTGGTAAATCAAAAATAGCATGATAGCTGCTATGCGGCAAGCAATGCAGATTAACATTAGCGCAACTGCCTATAAAATAAGCATAATTCCGCACAAATCACTTGAAAACGAATATTTCTTCAATCGGTGCTTCAACAACTCTTGAAATATCAATCGCCAGTTTAAGTGAGGGATTGTATTGTGCCTTTTCCAGCCGCATAATTGTTTCTCGCCGCACGCCTACCTGTGCCGCTAACTGCTCTTGTGTCAAATCCTTTAATAGCCTGTACTTTTTTAATCTACATTCAAAATCCGGCACGCTTATTCCTCGCTTTCATCAAACTGTTCATCGTTATCATAATGATATAGCAGATATTCGCTAAGGAATATTTCAAGTGCTATGGAGAGAGCTATAACAATAACAAGAGCAATTAAGGTATATTCAAGGTTATCCATGAGCTTTCCCTGTCCCAAAATGAGTATTGCAAGAAAAATAATGGACAGAGAAGTTTTGTTCGCTACACTTTGCGCTTTCATTTTGTTTTCTTTGTATCGTTCATCTATAAGAGTATTTGACATTTTTCCCTCATAGAAAAATCCGAAAAAGCCGAAAAACAGGAAAAACACAAAAGGAAAAATTGTCTTGTCAACGCTGTAAGTCCAAAATCCCAAAAATCCGGCAAATCCTAATAAACCTAAAAAACCCAGTTTTGGATTTATTGTTCTGGTGGATTGCAAGGTTAATTCCCTACGCCTGTTTGTTTTAATAGATTCCAAAAACAACACAACAATATTCACAATATACAAGGTAAGAAGTACGCCGGAAATAATCATAGGCAGGTCTTGCACTCTGAAAACATATTCAGATAAATCCATAGGCACAATAAACCTTGAATTGTTAAATGCTATCGTGTACCATGAAGATATTGCTACCAGCAGAGCGCATATCACGCCCAGGCAAATTGTGAGTTTCGTTCTTTTTTTCATAATGGTGTCCTCCGATGAGATGTATTTGTCGCTTGTCGAGATAAATATATCACTTCAAAGGCTGGCTGTCAATAGGAAAGATACAAATACATCACTTTCCCCAAAATGCTTAGAAAGACAAAAGCTGATATAGGAAAATCCCCACATCAGCTTTTCGTATTGGTCTGTGTTTCGGAAATAGTGGCTGCTGTCTATCAAATTATCATTTGTTACTTTACCGCACATGAGCATTTGCGCCGGGGTTATCGTTGCCGTAGCCCTCAAGCAGATTGATTGCACCCCAGATGCCAAGACCTGCGCCCAGAGCGATAACGAGAGTCTGAAGAACGGTTACTGCGCTATTGAAAAATGCCATAATATTTTCCTCCTAAAATTTGAAATTGTTTTGAGAATAGAAAAAGCCCTCCGTACTACCGGTATCAAAACCGGACGGAAGGCTTAGTTTGCGAGAATCTTTTCAAGGAACTCCTCAACGGTTATCACGCCAAGTTTCTGTTCCATTCTGCTTCTTGCATATTCAGTTTCACAATCATATATATCACCACCACCTTTCATGAGAAACAGCCAATACATTGACTGCAACAAATCTTCACGAGAAGCACAGATCGTCGGTGAAAAAACAGCAGGTGAAACCTTCAGAACCTCTGCGAGTTTCGCTGTGGTTTCTGCATTAGGGGTTCGAGCGTTTTTCTCATACTGAGCAATACGGACATCCGCTGTTTTCTCGGAATACCCCATCAGGAGTCCAAGCTCTTTCTGTGTAAGGCGGCGAAATCGTCTAATGAACTTCAAACGCTGCCCAATAGAGGTATCTGTGATCCACCAAGTCATTTTTTACACCTCGCTTTCTGCAAATTCTCGATATACAACCTCATTTTTTGCTCTGCGTTTGCCTACGGCTTCACTGGGAGCAAGGTCAGGGTAGGTTGCCTGCACTTTCTGTCTGCTTCTGCGGACAGTTTCAAACCCCGGAAAGCTGCGTCTATCCAGTTCCTTCAAAAACACAGGAACCGTCATGGCATGAATGTCGATGCCACGCAGCCCGGAATAGTGTTCCAGTACCATCAGGTACAAATGATTGTCGGTATTTCTTGCCTTGTGGTCGTGTTCCAAGATGTTCTTAACCAGGGCAGATACCGTTTTCAGATTTTCCAAACAGAAACCTCCTTAATCCGCATCGACTACCACAAACTCATCACCTGCCTTGAGCTTCAACCTTCGACTCAGAAACTGTTCAATGTTGAACTCATTTCTCTTATCAAAGTCTGATGTGTACTTATAATTGGGGTGCTGCGTCAGATCGTACTTGTCAGAAAGAAACGGTCTGACACCACGCAACTGCAAAATACACTTGCTTCCATCCAGAACCGCAAGCTCATCTACGCTCGCAAGGTCTTTGCCTAACTTCTGATAATTCAAGCCGTAAGACGGGCTGTTACCTCTGGTGTTGGAGGTGTTGTAGGTGTCGATAGTTTCTTTTCCCAATGCCTGATTTAGTTCTTTAAGCGTGGTTGGCTCAGAACCACCCAGGAAAATTCGGGAATCCATGTTGCCGATGATGGTATCGGCATTGTCTTTATAAATGGCTTTCAGCTGTGATTGTGCCTGGAGAACAAGGCAAGCTGATATTTCACGGCTTCGGATTGTCGCTACCAGTTTTTCCAGATTGGGAATCTGACCGATGTTTGCCATCTCATCAATCAGGCAGCGCACATGAACCGGCAGTCTGCCGCCGTACACATCATCTGCTTTCTCGCACAGCAAGTTGAACAGCTGTGTGTAAATCATGGAGATCAAAAAATTAAAGGTCGCATCCGTATCTGACATAATCAGAAAGAGCGCCGTTTTCTTATCTCCGAGAGTATCCAACTGCAACTCATCATAGGCAGTCACATTTCTGACCTCCTGAATATCAAAAGGAGCCAGACGAGCGCCGCAGGAAATCAAAATCGACTTAGCGGTCTTGCCGGCAGCCAGCTTGTATTTTTTATACTGACGGACTGCAAAGTGATTTGGCTTTTTCTTTTCCAGGGCTTCGAACATCAGATCCACCGGATTCTGGAACTCCTCATCATCTTCCCGCACCTCCATTGCGTTCAGGAACTCAATCAGGGTGGAGAAATTCTGTTCCTCAACCGGAGCTTCATAGTGGATATATCCGATCAAGGCGCAGTAGAGCAGCGTTTCCGCCTTCGTCCAGAACTCGTCACCGGCTTTTCCATCACCCTTTGTGTTGGCAATCAGCGTTGTCACCAGTTTCAGAATGTCTTTTTCTGAATGGATATAGGCAAAAGGGTTATAGTGCATCGACTTCTGAAAGTTGATGGTGTTGAAAATCTTTATGGTGTAGCCATGCTTCAAAAGGGCGTTGCCGCACTCAATCACGATGCTGCCTTTGGGGTCAGTGACCACATAGGAGCTGTGCATCTGGAGAAGGTTTGGCTTCAACCAAAAGCGAGTCTTACCGGAACCCGAACCGCCGATAATCAGAACATTCTTATTTCGGGCATTGGCAGGATTCTTCGGGCGATTGCTCATCATCAACCGCTCCGTTTTTGTCAGGATCACATTGTCCTCGAACTTTGGTGCAATAAACGGCTCAATATCTTTTGCCGTTCCCCAACGAGCAGAACCGTACTCAACATTGTGTCGGTACTTCTTTGCGTTTTTGCCTTTTAGATAGACAGCCAGCCGGAGTCCTGCGCCGCAGAAAATGCCAATCAGCAAATCCAACGGGTGAAAGCTGGGCAACGGATTGTTCAGGGCTATCGGAAGGGCATTAAAAAAGCTGAGGATTTTCGCAGATGAATCTGCACCCTCAGCCAATCTCCATGCTTCTCCTAAATTCGTAGCGAACAACCCTACCAGAAAATACGGTAAATTCAGAATCAGGAGCTTTTTAATTTTTCTCTTATCCATCACAGATCACGCTCCTGTTTCTTCTCTCGAACCTTCTTCGGAATCGCTGCGACAATTTCCTTGAACTTCTTCAGTTGCGCCAGAACGCTCGGCTTTTCATTCTTGGTTAATGCCCTTGCCTGATGTTCCTTGCAGATCGCATCCAAAGCATCTGCATCTTTGGAACGGACAAAGACAAGAAACCGGGGAGGATCAACGGACTTATCTTTCCTTACGGCAAAGTCCACGCCGTACTTCTTGGCGAGCTTTTCAAAATCACGGATACTCTCTTTGTCGATCTCAACATTCGTAGCACCCTGATTCTGTCCCAAAAGCTGTTTCACGGATTGTTTTCCATGAACGGCAGGGTCTCGTGCCTTTTTCATTTTCACTTTTTCCCGGTGCTGCAAATACTTGCGGATACCGGCAATGATAGTGCGCCCCGTCAGCTTGGTAGTGCTGATCGCCAGGTTCACTGTCCTGTTTTCAACTTCTTCCTGCATGATTCATCACCTCCTGCAAGCAGTAGAGTGAACAGATTATCGTGCCATATCTCTGTGGTCGTAATACAGATTGCCCTTGGCAACTGCGGCATGGCTGATAATCTTGATATTGCCAGCTTTCTGGTTATCCAGAGCCTTCTGATAACCCACATCGCTCAAATACAGGCGATTTCTTTCGCCTTTCCAACCGACAGGCGATTCATCGGTCAGCACATCGAAAATAATCATGTGCTTGGTGGCTTCATCAAATCGTGCCAAGTCCATATAGGTATGTCCCTGGTACTCCTTGGCACCATCCTGAATCCGCTTTCGCTCCATCAGCTCTCCAATCGTCGAATTTCTTTGCATAAGAACCTCCTTACAGAACATCTCGGTCAGGGTTAATTTTATGGGGAACCGAATCAGCTTTGACAGGTGCATCTTCTTTCTTCACCATGTCATCCGGCAGGGGAAGCGCCATAATGCTGCGCCCCATGCGTACAAAAGTCTCAGGCTGATGAAAGTGTTCCTCAAACTGCTTCATCAGTTCCGGGGACAGAGAACAAAAATCCTCCTCACCCAAACCAACCACCAGGAAATCACCGGCGATAATGTCATAAATATCGCCGTCATCATCACGCAGCGCACGGTTCAGGTCTTTGCCTGCGAGTTTACCTTCGTCGTGCATGAGCAGTGCAACCGGCTCATTGAACGGATAAGTTGCCTCAATATCGCCACCTACGGCTTTCTGCAAATCCTCCAGCTCACAGCCGATCTGCACAGCCTGCGGATACATGAACGGCTTTACCAGCAACACATTCATGGTATCTGCCTGTTCTTTCTGAACCTCCCGTTCCTCGGTCGTGCCGAACGCAACACCGGTAAAGTTTTCGGAGTCCAGAATGTACTCCGAATTGTAATAAGCGGCTCTAACCTGTTCCTCTGCCGCATCGTGAGATTCTGCTTGCACCGTAACCGTTTTCTCCAAGGTTTCGGTAATCTTCACATCGTATTCTTTCAAGTTTCGATACCTCCGTTTCTTTGGAAATAAGAAAAGCGACCATCCATGAACCTGTTACAGTTCATAAATAGTCGCATCCGCATCGGCTAAAAGCTCGAACAAGCAAATATCGTCCAGTTCGCAAATCAGGGAACCCATGTCGAAGAAAATATCGTCCTCGCATTCCACCGTAGTAACTACACTGCGGTGTTCGTTAAGACAAATGGCTTCTTCCTTGTCCATCGTAATCGTGGACATACAGGACACCACATAGAAGGTCATATCTTCTGTTAACCACAGCTCCTTGCTCTGAATCGTGCGAACTTTTTCATTGCCGCTCGTATCTTCTACATAGGACAGAAGCCGCACGGCTCTGCTGTTCAGAAGTACCGTTCCCTGATAGTCGATACCCTCACCAGCAGAGGACAATACTCGGTACTCGCAAACCATCTCGGCATTTTTCTGGAACGACCTTGCCAGAAGCGTAGGAGAAATATCATCGAACTCCTCACTGTAATTTACGAGCATATCTACCATATAATCAGGATCGCAAAGGTCGTAGAGTTCTTCCAAAGCGCCCTGAATGTTTTTGGGTGTAAACATTTTTTACCTTACCTTTCCATAGATTTTTCTCTTTTTTTCTGCCACTGTTCCAAAAGCTGAATAATTTTATCCTCCATCTGCTTGTTGGTATAGGACTTCGGGAAGTATTTTCGCAACGAATCCGTTTTGAAGGTTACTCTGTCCAGCTCTCCCTTCTTGATTTCATTCATAATCTCGCACATCGCATCCAGCGTACACTCGCCCTCCTGTGCGAGCTTTTTAATTCGCTGTGCTTGCGAAAGGGAAGGAGCTGCTTGAGCATAATCCATTGCAGAAAGAAAATCCTGCTGTTCTTCTCTTGCCAGATAGGAAAGCTCCACCGCAGGATTGAATTTGATCTGACCCGTATCCACCATATCCAACAGTTCCGGAATCAGTTCGGTTAGACGGATATAGCGTTGCACATTCTTGTAGCTTTCACCGGTTCCTTCAGCCACTTTTTCTACTGACAACAACTTCTGGACAAGTTGTCCAGAAGTTAAATCTGTCCTTTCGCCCTGATGTTTAATTGCATCCAACTTCATCTTGTAGGCAAATGCTCTTTCGCTCGGAAGAATGGTTTCTCTCTGCAAATTCGCATCGACCATCAGAATAATGGCTGCATCATCGTCCAGGTCACGAACAATCGCAGGCATGGTTTCCTTACCCGCAAGCTCCGATGCCCGGTGCCGCCTGTGACCAGAAACGATTTCATAACCACCATCGGGGTCAGGACGGACAATCGCCGGGGTGAGAACTCCGAAATCTCGGACGCTCTCTGCCGTTTTCATCATTTCTTCATCATCAACCACACGGAAGGGGTGTCCCTCGAAAGGGTGCAATTCAGAAAGCGGAATTTCCTGCACTCGCTCCTGCTGAGATTCGGCTCTGGATTGCTCGGTCGAGAAAATATCATCGTACCCCTTCAAGCTGATGTTTGCGCCTTTTCTCTGCATTGTTTAACACCTCCTCGTATTATAAAAGAGTAGTATTTATAGACCGCTCTCCAGCGGTATGCTACAC